>JAFGLX010000155.1 GCA_016927795.1 Candidatus Omnitrophota bacterium | reverse complement strand
CCCTACGCTGACATCCAGGCCGAATGATTTGAGTATTTCAAACGCGGAATCATCGGTATAGTCGCCTTTCTGCCCTGTCGGCGAATGCCATGAATAGGCAACTCCGTCTGCGAGCAAACGGTTTAGAATGCCATGGCTAAAGCGCGCAAAGTAATCAACGCCATCATGGAGTTCCTCCAATTTAGGGGTTCTCGGAAAATCCATACTGACCTCCAGGGGGCTGTTTGAGGTAATAAGTTTGAAGTGCGTGTCCGAAAACGTGTATTTCCCCTCTGGTGAAACTATGTTGTCGCTCTGTTTTACCGTTACCTGCGTACCGGCTATCTCCATATTCACCTTGGCGCAGGCTACAGCCAGCGGATTTATATCCAATCCGTAATAACGTAACCTTTTGTCCTTTCCCGTCGCAATCCAATCAATCCATAATAAGTAACCTGTGCCGGTTGCCGAGTCCAGAATAGCATCGCCCGCGGCAAATCGTATTTTACTTACTTCCCGCAGCATGTATTCGGTTGAGGCTATATCATCGCGGGCCTTTAAAAGCTTGCCGGAAGACATATCTTTATCATAGCGGGCCGGGGAGTACACGGTAGGAAATACGACAAATATAGTGCGTTCATATTCCGGATGTTCCTCAAAAATACGCGAAAATGATTCCGTGGTTTCCGGGTCTAAATCATTCCGGAAAAGATCTTCCGGATAAAATGGAGTAAGATTTATTTTTCCCGTCTTTTTGTTTACCTCGATACCCACAAAAGGCGTTTGCCAGTCATAATCCCAGAACTCGGCTGCCCGTAGATTACCTGTATAATAATGTATGCTACTGTACTCAAGATAAGTGGAAACAGCTGCTCTGTCCAATTTACTCTTCGCGGTAAAATCAAGCCATCCTGCGCGGGTTCTTTCACCGAACGTGCCCAAAAGGTTTTTATCAACATAAAATCTGGAAAAATCAAAATACAAAATTTCTTTTTCCTGCTTCTCTGTATCCGGAACTACAGGAAATATCGCGATTAGCCTGCCTTTACAATCGAGAAGAAAGTCGAAGTGTTTGAAATTTCCCAGTTCATTCAGAAGGATTTCAATCCCCTTTAGCGTATGGCTTATATTATCGCGGGGCTCTATTTCTCCACGATAGATGAATAAATTATTTTTTATTTTATCTTTTAAAATTACCCCTTTGAAATTATGAAGTTCTAAAGCCTCGATAAGGTCTTTAGCCGGCGTGCCCTCCGCCGCCATAATGACGCGGTTTGCCAGCTCTTGTGCGGTAAGGCAGCTCTTGCTGGTATGCGCCGCAAGTAACGTCTCAAACTCCGCAAGCCTATCCTGGAATTCCGGCTTTCCCGTAAGCGCGCGCCTTACGGCTTGCGCGGCCTCCTCTAAGCTAAATCCCGCGGATTCCTGGGCTTTTATCTCTTCAAACAATTCCTTCGCCGTCATGTTGGGGTTTGTGGCTATTCTCGTTATTGAGGCGGGGTTCATGCCACCGCCCTCTGGCGAAAGGGGTTCCGTTTTGTCGTGTGGCTGTTGTGGTATTACGCCATGCTCGATAGTTTCTACGCCCTTCTCTATGGGGACTTCGTATACAAGGCCTTTCAGAGTGGCAGGCGGAGGCTTAAGGCTACGCTGTTCATTTGGTGTTATAACCATGACTTTGATAACTTCCGCGTATTTCTCAGTTATGACATCACCGGTAAGAGCATTTCTTAAAACTTCACCGTTAACGGTATTTCTGTCCAATGCGCGTTTCCAGAAAGGACGTATATCGTCTCCGGGAAATTTAGCAGGGTCCTGAGACTCGTGTTTCTTTATTGATGCCTGTTTAAGCATATTCACCGCTTCACTAAAATTCACTACTCTCGCTAAATCATACGCCATTGGATATTCGCCCCACGCGCCATGATAGTGCACAAATGCAACGGGTTTCAGGAGCCTATATTCCCCAAGTAATTGATCAACGCATTTCCTAAGGCCTTGCTGGACATTGCCATGCGTGCCCATAGGGTCCACGTCATCTGAAATAAGAAAAAGGATTGGTTCTAAAATACGAGGTGTATGGCTTATGGTATCTAAAACGGCGTCGAGCCTAGCCAGGAACCCGACCTTCTCCTGCCGTTTAAGTTCAACTTTTATCTCTTCGATGGGCTTGCCGTCATATATATAATCCAACACCAGAACCGCAACCTCTAACTCTTCTGGCGTTAAAGCATTGAGGTCGTTTTCTTTCAGCTCTCTTATTATGACGTCGTTTCTTGCTGTTTTGTCTTTAAACATATACCCGCCGCTTACAAAAATATCTTCCAACTGTTTTCTTATTATCCTTAAATCCTTCTCATCTGCCTGCTCTTTAACACCTTCTTTCATGGTATGGTAAAACGGCAGTTCCAGATTTTTGACATTACTTTCTGGGATTCCTATCTCAGCGGCGGCTTTCTTATCTTCTGCGGCTCTAATCGGTTTTTTCTTTCCATGCCAGTATTGATACCTTAAAGTAACCAGTTCTTCATACGTTGGCGGGTCGGCTTTCATCATGCTGTTCAACCTCTCAATCATGCCTTCCAGTTTCAATCTCTCTCTTTCTGGCATGCCAGAGGCATCAACTCCTTCAAGACAGGCGGCAAGTTCTTTATCCTTAATACTTTTTGCCTTTTCCAGCAGCGCTTCCTGCAACTCTTCGGCATCGTCATAATAGGCAATATCCATCTCGTCTAGAATGCTGGAAAGGGCCTTACGCGAGATTTCCGGTAAATCTTTCTTTATTATAATATTTATAAACTCATCTTTAGACATACCGGTACCGGGTTTCTTCTCGCGGTTTCTGAATGTAAATCTGATCCGGCGTCCTTTTTTATCTTTATCTATTTTTTCCTTACGCAAATCGGGCGATACATCGCATAGCGCTATCACGTATCCCCGAAATTCGTCTCTTGCTTCATCCGGAACCGCAAAAGGCTTGATGTCCTTTACCTCCTCAAAATCCCATACTCCATTTAAAAGTTGTTTTATGAAATCGCCGCGAACGTTGAATCCTGGACGAATCTCAAACCATTGATCGCAATCCCATATCGCTGTATAACCATTGGTTGCTGTCAAAAGGCGAATGTCGTTTTTTGTCTTTCCCCTGTCGCCTTGACCCGCCAGTTGCGCAACAAGGCCGCCGACGCATATGGGAACGTCATCGGGGTGCGGTTGTGTAGCTATTACCAGCGTGTTTTCCGGCAGGCGGCGCACGGCTTTTCCTTCCAGTTTTTCTAAGGCGATTCGCTTGGCCTCCTCCGGCTTCATGTTGGCTTTCCCCAAATATATTTCGATTTTCTCATCATTAAGAATTTGTTCGGGAGTCAACTCTTTTATGGGTACCCCCTCTTTTAAAGAGAGTTTTATCAAAAGGTCTATAATCCATTCCTCTGAGGTAAACCGGTGGGGATTATCCAGGAGATGCTCGCCCGCAAGTTCATCAACCATGAGTTTCGCATTGGGATGCAACTGTAGTATAGTCGCCGGTATATAAGGCGTAACGGTTCCGTTGCCGCAGGCGGCTATTACGTCTGCCTTCTCGTCACCATTGGCTAAAAGTATGATTCTCCGGCCGCGCAATATACTGCCCAACCCCATGGAAACTGCGTAACGCGCATCGGCAACGCTGGCGGAAGCAAAATCTTCCTTATTGGCCCGTCTTGTAGTCAGCGTAAGGTTGACCTTTCTGGTAGGGCATGCAAAAAAGGATACCATTTCCTTTATTTTTTCAGTTGACATGACACCGTAACGTTTGCTGATTTCCCCAAAGGCGCGCTGGACATCCGGGTTGCCAAAAACCTTTTCCGGAATTCCTGCGCACAGCAAAGGATAAAACAGGCTCTTATCATGATCTGGATTCTGCGGCTCTACGTGCAATCCGTCTATTTTCTTTTGAAATTCAGGAAGGACTTTTGCTATCGCAAAAAGCGCCTCACGAAGAACTTCATGATGTTTTCCCTGTCCGCATCCTAACTCTGTCTCCAAAGGTTCGTTGAAACCTATGTGCCCGCCTTTATCCAAAAATATCCTGCTACCGTCGTTTTTACGTTTAAATGATTTGCCGCTTTTATCCCGGTGGTCCTTTTCATATTCACCCCTCCCGATACCCAATAGCTGCAGATCGATGCCGCCTTTCTCTTTTATAGCTTTCTCATACCAGCCGCAGAAAGCGTCCAGTACCCTGGGCGATTCCGGAACCTCAGGCAGATAAGCGTTGCCTTCGCTTCCTCTTTCATCCTTTTTGACCTCTAATTTTCCATCCTTATGCTCGACCTCAACGAGCCTGGGCCTGTGTTCTTTTTTCCTTATCTTACCGTAGAAATTTTTGCTCATATATTTTCGATAAATCTGGGGATTTGCCTCATTCGGATAATAATACTCATCGAGGTTAAAGAAAGTGGGTTGCGTAGAAAGGTCTATGTCAAAATCGTTCACATAGTTTGCCAACATCTCATAAACAGGCGGCATTGTCGAGCCTGTCGCAAGGCCGATGACTGCAGCTGGTTTGCGTAATAATAGAGAAGTTATTTCCCGCGCGGCAAAAAGCGCCATTTCCTTAAAATCAATTGAAGAATCAAACGGTATCTTGGATTTCGAGGGAACCTCCAAACTTGTGCTTATCATAGCGTATCTGAACGCTCTCACAAGCTGTTTGTAGTCCTTGCGGAATAATTTCTGTTTTTCAGGCGACAGGCCGGACTCGTCTATAACCCTATCGGCGAGCTTATGAAACGCGACGCTTTCTTCCTTGAGTTTATCCTCGGCAAAAAGTGAAAGATAGTAGTTTTCCTTGGTCGAAGCCTCATATACGGCTATATCTGCGAGCGCTTTCGACAGATTAAGACGGCTCTCCCTCAAGTCGCTCTCAAGAGATGCCTCTAATTTTTTATACTCAAACAAAAACCGTTCCGCGTCCGCCTCTGCTTTAAGCTTAAGGCCTGATTTTTCCTTTTCCTGCGCGGATACATTGACCTGCCTGTCTACATAGAGATTAGCCAATAAACCTGATGTCGCCTCCTCCATAATCATTTTATAGCACCTGTATATGTCGCCGCTATTGAGGAGGCCACTTGTCTGGAACCCCTTTTCTTCTTCATTGACAATTATTCGTATTTTATCGTCTGCAACACTGCAGTCTGGAAGCCTAAAACATTCCGGTGGGTTCCATTCCATTCCTAGCAAAGCCTGGGAAAACACATATGGAATAACCGAATTCACTGCGGCAAGAAATTCGTCGAAAGACCACCATCTCGTATTAAAAACAACTGTGGGAGCAAAGGTTTTTGAAGAAAAGGTAAAACGCGCTTTCGATTCGCCCGAGTTAATGAACGAACAACCAGGAAAGTAGTGATAAAAGTTAAATCCTAACTTTTTCTCATATTCCTCAGCAAAACCATCTATAATCTTTCTGACTAGGTTCTGATTCTTTTGCGTCCAGTCTCCTAAAAAGGGCTTTTCTTTCGCGTCTTTAGGTTCAATCAGCTCCGCCGCTAAAAGCGAAAGGTCTTCTTCGGATATAAGCTTTATTTCTCTCGCATGAAAATCGTATAATACCGTAAAGATTAAACTATCTAACGAAAATTTAAGGACAGTGTACCTTTCGGGGGCCCATAACCAAGTTAATGCCGCAAAGTCTATTGTCTCTTGCCGGAGCTTGGCCTGCCCTTTCAGCATACCTTCAAGCCTTTTGATAAAATTATATTCCGGCTCCTCTTTTAATCGCTTTTCAAGATAATCCGCAAAATACCCTACAAGTTGCCCGTAATAGAACCTGATTTTTTCAACATCATACATGCCGGATAAGGCATTGGACGCAGCTTCACAGACGCGCCAATCGTAATCTTTTTTCAAAACTTGAAGCAAAGGTTCGACTGTGCGCGGGTCGCGCCTTCTGCCTAAATAGTGAATGGCGGCCATTCTAACATCCGTGTGGCAACTTGTAAGCATACCCAATACCAGCGAAAGGTTCGTCTCGGAATTGAATGCCTCGTTTTGTTCAATAAAGGCAGGAATGGCATTTTCGGCATAAACGCGAACATATTCCTTTATGCTTTTTGTCATACGTAAAATCAGATTGTAATTCGATTCACTGGCTAAAGCCCTATTCGCATTGATAAACGAAGATATAATATCCAGCCGACCGGGTGGCATCTCCCCCCATATTTCCGGCTCCCATATGCGGTTTTTTCGCTTGAAATCTGTATCTAATGCAAGAGTGCCGACATAACGCCCTTTATAATTCAGCATGTCAAGAACCAATTTGAAATTTGGGCCGGTTGCTAATCCTTTGTCTGCCTCAATGAATAATGGTATTAGACTTGCGGCATCTTCACGCACATCGTCATCAATATCTATCAGCATATCCGCAATCAATCTGAAGTTCACCTGGGTGCATAACTTCTTATTTGCGGTGATGAATACATAGGCAGCTTTCAACGCATGATACCGAATGTCACCTGTTTTTTCTTCTAGCATATCTCTTACTAATTTGAAATTCTCCTCGGTAAAAGTTGACTCTCCTGCCTCGCTAAGCCTCCACATGGCGTCTATGAAATAACCTTTATACTCGAACTCTTTTTCATCAAGCAACATCTCTATGGTGAAACGTAGGTTTCCTTCGGTAAAGCTCGCCTTATTTGCATGGCCAAATGAATATAGAAGCCTTGAAGCTTCAACACAAAGGTCCCTGTCTTTTAGGAAGCCTAAAACCATTTTAAGGTTTTCTTCGGTCGCTATTTTTTTGCTTGCTTCAATATCTACTTCAACGCTTGCCTCAATAAATAAATCCATAACCTCTAGAAAATTGCGGCGGAAATAATCCGGGTGCCTTCTTAATATAGTCAAAATTGATGTTAGGTTTGGATCAACGGCTAAGTTCTTGTTTGTCTTAATAAATAGTTTTATAATCTCTAGGACGCCGACGTCCATTCTCTGCTCGCTGTCCTCCAGGGCATCTATAACTTTCTGCAGGTTTGTTTGGGTGGCTAAGGTGTTATTTGCTTTTATGAATAGCGGTATGAGTTCTAAAGCAGAAATTGACCTGGTGGGATAACTCTCGTCTTTTAACATATCTAAAACTAAATCGAAATTTCGTTGGGTAAAAGTCGCTTTATCTCGATTATAGAATAAATCTGTCACGCGCAAGCAATGCTGAGGCACAGCGCCTCCGCTCATTAATATGCTTAGAAAAGTGTATAGCCAATCTTCGTCAATAAAAGATTCGTTTGCCTCAACAAACGAGCATATAAGTTCCGTTAGATGCCAATCATACCAGTGTTTGCCTACTAACGCCTTTAAGATTAAATCGAAATTTTCTTCAGTAGCTAATGTCTTATCTTTTTTAATAAATAAAGGTATGCTATCCAAAGCTCTATGGCGGACGGACTCTTCCTTGTCCTGCAATCTGGCCCGGACCATGTTGAAAGCAACGCTAAGATTTATCTCGGAGGCAAAAGATTCCTTGGCTTTTATGAACGAGGCTACGGCACCTATGCTACGTTCACGAACATCCGCGCTCTTATCTGTCAGCATCTCTGGTATAAATTCGAAATTATCCTTATTAGCCAAATCTGGATTGGTTTTCACAAAGGAAGGCACCATATCCAAGACATAAGTACGGTTGTGGGCATCTTTTAACAACCCGAGGACCGCGGTGAAGTTCGGACCTGTTGCCAAAAACTCATATTTCTTTACAATATAATGTATGTATTTCAGATTATCCTTACATACCTGCCTATTCAGCGTATCTACTCCCTTTAGGGCCAGCTCGAATTCGGCTTGAATGTCAGCGAGTGTCCTGCCAGCGGGTGTCCTGCCATCGGATATTACAACCTTCTCCGTAAGTAACCGCTCAAATTCTTCTAACCTTGTTTGAGATTCCGGTTTGCCCCCAAGCGCACTCCTTACGGTCTCTATGGCCTCTTCCCGGGTAAACCCGACATATTCCTGCTCGTTTATGATATCAACTAGCTCGCCTATCGGAAACCTTGGGTTGTTGGATAAAAATTCAATGCCAGCGAGATTCATCTGGCTACCCTTTGGTACTTTGAACACCGGAGCATCGTCTTCTTCCCTCGGGTCCTCCAAGACGACCTTAACGTCATCGATGCCGATGGGTATTTCGAGTTTATGCAACTTAATTGTTGACGGCAGGAATCCTGCTTTGGTTTCTTCTGATTTTTCCCGGGATAGGTAATAGCGAAGGGTTTGCACTGGGGGTATGTATTCATGCGTGCGGTCCTGCAATTCTACGTGACCTTTGTCTTTTCTCTCGTACGGCACGCAAATAGTGTTATTATCCCAATATATTTCTTCAAAACGGAAGCGTTCAAAATTTACATGCGGCAATTCCGATTTGATGGCATTTCTAAAGGCCTTAAGGCGCTCATTTTTAAAGTGATCCACCTTTTTTCTTATTCCGCGGCTGGTCATGCCGAAGTCGGATAATACGTGTAACTTATAAAGAAATTGGCCGATCAGAACACCCAGATATGTAAATGCAACCCACTCTTGCGCTTCACCTTTGAGCTCGTTATTTACCGTGATGTTATATTTGTTATTTACGCTGTCCCACTCAATGCCTATGGGGCCGGACCTTGAGGGAGGCGCGAGCGTGGAAGTCGCGGCAGGGTTTTTCAGCTCTATACCAAATGCCGTATTGCTTGCCAAAAAATTAAGCGCTACAACTACAATAGTAGCTCTAAATAAAATACAATATCTTAATCTGGATAAAAACATAGTGGCTAATATAATACCAAATAAACGCGGTGCTATGGCAATAGAAAGGTAATAATAGTGTCACTATTTTGTAATGGGCTTTTATTATGGTCGGTTTTGAATTAGGCAGGCGGTCGCCGGTCAGAATACTCAAATTTTCTCTATTTCAACAAAAATTAGGCCTTCCCCGAGCTTGGCAATTTCGGCAAATGCCGCCTTTGTAAGGTCAATCGCCCTGCCAAGTCGTCTATTAGGGCCGCGGTCGTTTACGCGGACAATGACACTTCTGCCGCTGGTAGTATTGGTAACTTTGAGCATGGTTCCGAAAGGATAGTCCCATGATGCGCAGGTAAGTTCCGTAGGGTTAAAAATCTCGCCGTTTGCGGTACATTCATTCAATTTTTCACCACCTCCGTACCAAGAGGCGATATTGTGGTTTCCGGCTCTCGTCGGAACCGGCAGCATAATACCGAGTAATACAAGTGTAAAAATCATGAAATGTTTCGCGCAGGTATATGTATTTGGTGTTTTTCTTCTCATTTTAAAACTCTTTAATTTGTGGTTAAAAAAAATTTCTACCTAAACCATTCATAATGATTACAAAGATTTTAGGAAAGATTACAGCGATTATTGCCGAATCAATGTACTCTCTTTTCAATCACTGTAATCATTTTAAATAAGTAAAAATCACTGTAATCCTGCCTTTAATCGTTGTAATCATCCTCAATCGCTGTAATCATTTCCCAATCACTGTAATCTCTTTTTAATCGCTGTAATCATGCTTCGATCACTGTAATCCCTAAAACATTTGAGGAGTCCGAAAAAATATACTTTCGAAAATTATTTAAATACCGGGCAAAAAAAATTCGGTGCTTTACTTATCTATGGATGCCCCTACTTCAAGTATATACCTAATAAAAAGAGATGCCAAGCTACTGCTTCTTGCTTTTTTATAACTTAACAAAAAACTATGCCCTCTGTAGGGCCTCAAGGCGCAGATTATATTCCTTGCGCATATCCTCAAGTTCCTCTGAAATGGTTCTCACAGGAGGCAACACAAAAATCCAGCCGTTTTTACCGTTTGTAACGGAAATTATGGCCGCTTCCCTTACTGCCTCTTCAAGAGAGTAAAAAGCCTTCTCGCCCAAAATTATGGCTGGGACCTTATTTCTCTTGCAGACATCTTCAAGGGCAACCGCTTCACTCACGCGCCCCTTCACAAGGCCGATTATTGCGTTTAATTTTTCCTTAGACCGGGCATACTGTATAAGCGCTTCTGCTTCAGCGGCTTCATTAAGCGAGCTAACCCCTTCTTTTTCGCAAAGATTATTCAGGCTCACTCTTACAAGTTTATTTGAATCTATGTCCGGCGATTCGTATTTTATTAGATCCGCCAGAATGCGGGCATTAGCTTTGTTTCTCGAGTATATAATTACTTTGCCTTT
>JAFGLX010000154.1 GCA_016927795.1 Candidatus Omnitrophota bacterium | reverse complement strand
TCTGCATTCTATAGTATTCTGTAAGTTTCCCTCTATGCTCTTCGGGTTTTTCTAAAATTCCGCTTATATCGTAATTTATCTTATAGACGCCGTTTTCAATCTCGTAAAGAAGCCATTCGCCTGTTTCTATCGCAATTTTGGCGATTCTTATTGACTGGGAAGGTTTGTAGCCATGGCCTGTGGGGCATGATGAATAGATAACTATAACCGAGGGGCCGTTGTGTTCGGATGCCTTTTCGACTTTTTTCTCAAGGTCTTTGAGATTTGCCATAGAGGCATACGCCACATAGACATTGCTGCCATGGGCGGCAAGGATTTCGACTAGGTCCTTGCGTTCCTCTGCCTTGCCTTCACCCCTGTCCGTGTTCGTAGTCTGCGCGCCCATCGGCGTAGCGCTGGAGCGCTGGCCGCCTGTGTTGCCGTATACGCCGTTATCATGAACTATGATAAGCCCGCGGTGACCTCTTTCCACCCAGCCGGACAAAGTAGCAAATCCTATATCATAAGCGGCGCCATCCCCGAGATGAGCGACAACATAATGGTTATCCTCTTTGGGAAACTTCCCCTTCTTGCGCAAATATCTTAAAGCGCTCTCAATTCCCCCTGCAACTGCCGGTCCGCCTGCGAAGTTCGTCGCCACGTAGGGGTCCATGATAGTGGGGTCTTTCGCGGTAAGGGCAACGCAAACATAGTGACAGGATGCAACATCAACATTAACCGTTATCCACCCAAGTTTCGCTAATTTCTTAAGTACCGTATTCGTAATCATTATCTCGCCGCAGCCCTTGCAGAAGCGATTGCCCGGAGCGACAGGTTCCTGCCGATATTCTTCTGTCACGGGCAGGAACGAGCTTAGAACGTCATCAAGTATCGGTTCGAAGGTTCTTTTTTTCGGGTGAAAAACGTTCATTTTAAGTTCTTCAAATATGGCCCGTTGAAGTCCGACGCTCATTTTATTTATATCGGATGTTATTATGGCCTGCGTCTCGCGTATGTTTTTCTTTAGCGCCTCCAAAACGTCTTCCTCCGACTCTCCTTCGCCTTTTATCTCGGTTACTTTATATCCGGCTTCTCGGACTTTTTCCGCGAGCCATTTATCGC
Source organism: Candidatus Omnitrophota bacterium (assembly GCA_016927795.1). GTDB lineage: Bacteria > Omnitrophota > Gorgyraeia > JABMRN01 > RBG-13-46-9 > JAFGLX01. The sequence continues at coordinate 5,597 of JAFGLX010000154.1, read as the reverse complement.
TTTCCTGTCTCATATAAACAGCGACCGTTTTCTTTCGCATGGCAACCATAGATACTATCCTGTTGTCGTGCGTCTTGCCGAATGTAAAGCAGAAGTTTTCACCGCCTGTAACTACCTCTATCTGTAGAACATTGCTGTCTTCATATATTGAAGTGCCCAGATTTTTGATGTAATCCACAAAATCAGCTATAAACTCAGCAGCAATCTCTATGCGCCTCCCCGGTATAACGGGAAAAAGAAAAGGCCTCTCCGGCAAGAAAGGCGCCTTATCTACGAACGAAATCGCGCCCTTCGGACATATATCCTTCCCGAGACATAATCCGCACCCCTTACAGTAATCGGCGTTTACGCCTATTACAGCCGATTCTTCACCGCCACTCATAACAATAGCTCTTTCCGGACAAATGCTATCGCATTTTCGGCAATTGCTGCACAGGCTACTGTCAATATGCGCAATCTGTTTGGTAAGTCTGCTCGTCCTAAGCATCCTGCCGGCGGGTGATTTTCTTACGGCGTCGGTTCTTACAAAAGGTGGTATCGTTTCATAAGTATATAGTTCTTCCGGTTCGGACGAGGCGGCCTTTATAATATAGCCTAACATCGCTGTGTTAAGGCTTTCGGGTGGCATTTTATTACTTGGATATACTATACAATTATTTTCTCCGCGGGCTACAAGGCCTATATTAATACCGTTTTTTTCTACAAGAGCGTATTCGGAATTTGGCTCGACATGAAGCGCCCTTATCTCGGGGTCTCGAGAAAGAGGCGCGTATAGCTTCGCTCTTGCCGCCGGCCCCAAAATCTGCTCTCTGTAGCCGTCGCCTAAATCGACAGTGTGGATTACCGGAAATTTCTTTTCTGCAATGGGCTCTAATGCAATCCGGGGAACCTCGTTTCTTTCCGCATTAAGGCAATGCTGGACACCAAGCACCGTATTTACTTTTGTGGCTGGGGCATCCGTGCGGGATATGATAACAAAAGGCACTGTTTTTTCGCCGGTTACTATGTTGGCTATCTCTGTCTCGGGATGTCCGGCATAGGCCTTATAGAAAGCGTTCGCGCCGGTAATCGCCTCTCTGCCGAGGAATATGAGCACGTCCGCCTGACCCGCAACCGCGTTTTTCTCAAGGTCGATTCCTTTACCTTCTGCCGATTCTTTTGAGAGGGCGCAATCCACGGAAAGAGGCCCGCTTACCTTTATATAATCAGGCCACGGAAGTCCGGCAAGCCCCTCGGCAAATCCGGTTGACGGTATGTTCTCCGAGACCTCTTCCACGGCACTGATGAGGGCTACTCTCACCGTCTTTCGTCCGAAAAGCTGCGCTATCCGCACTGCGTTTTTAATCTCGGCTATCACCTTTCCCCTATATCTTTCATCCGTGGTAGTATTAATGCCCGGGTCGCTAAAGAAAATGAGCCGCTTGTCATATGCAGACCCTTGTAAAACCGTAACAAGACTAATAAAGCCATATTCGTTGCGCCATTTTTCCAGTATGTATTTTAATATTATTGAACTTTTAAATACCCCTTTCATTACGAGGTCCGCTCTTTTTTCCGCTACGATATTAACAGCCCTTGCGGAGACATCACTCGCGTATTGTTTGTACTGCTGTTTGTCGCTCGCCGTAGGGGGCCTCGGCATGTGTTCAATCTGAAAATTCATGCGCGAAAGTTTTCCCTCATCCATGTCCGGAAAGTACTCTGTGACAAGCTCCATAATATCCTCTCTGTCACCCACAAGAATAGCGCCTTTTATCCAATTGTTCACGTATGCATACATAAGGGCGCGCAAGGAATTCTCTTCTGGGCCGGCGACGACTATTATGGGTGTTTTATCCGTCCTGGCATATCGAGCCAAATCCGAAACATTCTCTACAAACGGAATCTCTCCTTTGGGGGATGCGACTTCAAGATCCTTTGTGGTGTACTCTTTTTTGACAGGGAAGACATCCATCCCGTAATCCGGAATGGGTTCATATTTATTCGCTTTGAGCTTACCCTGGTAAGAGGAGCTTGTCCTCTCAAGCATCGCCCACTGCTCAAGTGAGCCGGCGTATGTAAAAACTTTCCCGGAACCGCCCAGTCTTTCCCTTATATAACGGACAAGAAGCTTTGATTTTGCTCCATCGCCTGTTAACAAAAAGCCGTCGGTTGCGCCTGTAAAATTTGCCGTCATCGCGTTCATTTGTTTGGCTATTTGAAGCGCCATCGCGCGCAGGGCAAGATCCGCTATTTCGGATTTTACCATTGTTTCCAAATCGCCTTTTTCAACCGGCACGTTTTTACCGGCAAAAAGATCGACAAGTTCGTCTATATATTTGCTGAAAGATTCATTAAAATTTTTATCGCTTGTGTTGGTAAGTAACCTTATCCTGTTTCTATCCAACTCGAATTCGTCTTCTAACCGGTTTCTCAAATCGCTTTTTATTGAACGGCCATCTGTAATAAGCGCTTCCAGCTCTTCAAGGTCATTTGTTCCGGTATAAGAGATGAGGCCGCTTTTTTTGATGAAACTCTTTAATATGTCCCCGAGCGGCCTATCGCTTTCACGATGGGCATAGCTTACCACTTCTCCCAGTTGAGGAACGCTTCTCTCCGGAGTAAACGGCCCTTCGCCTAATAGCGCGTTGTTGACATCGATAGCTGATGACGTAACGCCCGTAAGTTTGCCATTTTCATATGATAATTTGCTTTCTATCGCCGCAACCGAAATGCCTCCGCCCAAATGGCACGCTACTACGTTAAGCTTCTCCGGTTTTTGCGCGATATCCTCTGCGCCTGCTACCTGCGCGGCAAGGGCTCTCACAACCGCGAATATATTAAGCGCGTGGAAATAACTGCGCCGCTCGAAACCTCTGTGTCCGGCAAGAGACGCTTCATCCGACATATTATAGGTAACTACAGGGTCTAAAATATAAGACGGTATATCCTCTTTTTCCGCGATTATCTGCGCTACAATAGCGCCCATGTTTGAAGCGTGCTCAAGGCCTGCCGAGAGAAGATCCTTTATGACATTTTCGTCAATCCGTATAAGGCCGCCTTTATTCGGGCGTAGAAATCCTCCCCTCCCGCATACAGCCGCTATTTTACCAGGCAAAATGCCCTGTTCTCCGAGATAATTTGTTATGACTCCAGCTATAACCTCGGACTTTTCCTTTAAATTCAAATTACTCCCGGGATATTCCACCTTTATCTTTGTCTCATACATTTTTAGCCGACCTTCTACAATCTGCCCTATACCGAGTTTTGTTGAGGTTGAGCCCGGGTTTATGGCCAGTATAAAGCTTCGGCCGTTGCAGTTTTTATCAAAATCGTTAATATCACTTACGCGGTCAGGGGTAAAAGTAATTTCCTCCGCCTCTGTGAGTTTCTTCCGGCCGGCGCTCTCTTCGGTGGCGGCTCTTTCCCTTCTGCGTAGCACGGTTTCTATCGTCACTTTATTATGCAGGAAGTGGTCTGGGGTAAGGCCTTGTTCTAATCCGTAATTTTGGGCGAGCATACTTTCTGTCTCTCTTGTATCGATTAAACATTCGGTGTCAAGAGCCCCTTCATAATATTGGCTGTCAACGTATTCTTTATCCGCGAGGATCTTTCTGGCAAGCCTTCTAGCCTCAACTGAAGGGCTCACGCCTTCATCAAAATACTTACGCATAAGATGCCCTACGTTAACGGATATTTTCTTCCGGACGTCCCTGTAAACTTCTTCGGTAAGCTGCTCCCGCAGAGCGGGATCTCTCATCTCGGCCTCTGCATATTTGTACTTAGCCGCATTCTCTACGTCGCAGCATATTACGCCTCCGCCGTTTACCGCAAAGCCGTCTATCGCGAAAATTCCCCGTTCAAAAAGTTTCTTTTCCATGCCAAGAAAAGCGTTATTAGAGCCTTCGACAATGACAATGTCGGTCGGCATCGTACTTATGTTACGTTCGTTTATTACATTCTGAGTTGCCGCGGGCAGGAAAAATCGCGGATGTGAACCAAATCTTTCTTCGGCTTCCGCAAACACCCGGCCTACGTCCACACCTCTTTCTTCTATATATGAATCTGAAATATAGCCGAGAAGCTTAACAACACCTAATTTTTCTCTCTGGGGGATCGAATACTTAAGTGCCTCCAATATCTCATCCAGGGTGAACCCATTTTTTTTGAACACAACGCCGCTTATATCATGTATAATCTGGACCTTCCATCCTGTGGAAAGTTTTATGAGCGCGCGTACAAGCGCGCCGCCTACGTCACCGAAACCCTGCACGTACCCGGTTTTCTCCAAACCCCTATATTTTTCTTTGCCGGATTTTTTTAAATAATTGTAGACCTCTTCGGCCGCAAGCGCCTGACCGTAACCGGTCGGCCCTATTTCATCAAGAGGAAGACCGCCTGTCTTTTTAGTGCCGCCCGCGATAAGAGCGCCTACCACGCGGTCCAAAACGTCCTTGTTAACGGTCAGCGTTTCGCGGTCAATACTGTCTATATCGCTGCGTGTCCTTAGAATATGCATAACGGGCTCGGCGTGCCAGACCCTTTCTCTGCCTGATACCATTTCCGTCTCGTCCTCGTACGGCAGGAATCTTACCCTGTTCCTGCTCTCGTAGTCCAGCAAGGCCTTCGCAAGAGAAATAGAAGGCTTATCGCCTCTTTTCAGCATGCGGTCATAAACGCTTATTTCAAACTTAAGGTATTCTGCATACCTTTCTTTAAGATACGGAATTTTTTCGTCAATCATTTGTGACTCATGATATTGGTCGGGTCCCCCGAGGTAAAGCCCCATGAGTCCCAAATCGACCGCTGCATATGCCCAGTCACGCGCAAACGCCTCTTCGTCTTCCTGTCCGGACATCTTCCAGTGGACAGTCTTTATGCCTTCGTATGGCAGGTAAAAAACGGCGTTTTTGTAAAGCATGGCCCGTGCCAGGTTAAGCGCTTCGCCTACCCCGCTTTTCATAAGAGCGAAATAATCGTCCGGCGTGCCGAGTAACTTCTGCCTCAGGCCTCCCAGGGCAAGCTTTCTCTTATTGGATTTTACGCCGAAATACGGGGTTATGGAAACAACTGACCCCGGCTTGAACATGAAAAACATCTCCTCGAGCTCATTATCATCGGGGTAAATATGCTTTGTGTCTACCCTTATGCCAACGGGTACGGTGCGGTCCCATAAGGGCGAATAAATAGTGCATGCCTCTATGGAGTCGAAAAGGATAAGTAGCTTCCCGAGAACTCCTGCGTTTACATTGACCGCTATCATCGCGACAAGCTCGTCTCTTACCTTTTCCTCTTTTGTCTTTTCTTCTTCTGTCTTTTCTCCTTTTGTATTTTTTTCGCTAAATCCGCGATAATGAGCGAGAAGCTTTACGTTAAGGTACTCCACGAATTTACGGGCAATGTCCTGATTTTCAATAAGGGCCTTCCTTATTTCAACATTAATATCCTTACATACACCCTTCATTACAGAATCCGTGCCCGCAAGCATTCCGGAAAACTCCGTAATGGCAAGAAGCGCCATCCGTTCTCTTTCAAGGACACCCTCTATGTTTTTAAGGCCTCCTGATGTGGTTTTCAGGTCTTCAAGATACATCTTCGCCTCATCAAGAGTCACCGTA
>JAFGLX010000153.1 GCA_016927795.1 Candidatus Omnitrophota bacterium | reverse complement strand
GGGATCAGTCCGCCCCATGCGTATCTCTTTATTTTAGCGGGCGATTTTGACAGATAAGCCCCCAAAACGGTGCCCGATATTTTTCCCGCCATCCGGAAAACAACAAAGAATATTACAATAATATAATAGACCTTGAGGACTGCGAAATTAAGCTGCATGCCGCTTAACGTGAAAAATAACACGAATATCAGTTCCTCGGCGTATAACCGAAGCGTATCGAATATAACATCCCTGTCTTTGTTATAATTGGTTACTATAGCACCCATCATCATTGTGGTAAGCAGCTCATCCAGCTTCAGGAAATTAGCCGTACCGAAACATAAAGACAGAAGACCAAATATGAGGACTATAAGCAATCCACCGGGTTCCTTTTTTAGCAGTCCGTACGCTAAATTGAAAATAAATCCGAAAATTACGCCAAGCGCAAGAGAGCCTATAATCACAAAGAGCGGATAAAGTGCCGCCGAATAAAAATTAGCATGCGCGTGCGTAACAAACACTCTGGCTATAACTACGGCCAGACTGTAATTCATAAGCCCCAGGGCGTCATCGGATGCCGCTACTCCCAATATGGTTGAGGAAACCTCTCCCTTTGCGCCGTATTGATGTGTGACGGCGAGTGTCGCGGTGGGGTCGGTAGGGGAGCCAAGCGCGCTTATTAGTATGCTTAAAGGTATTATGGTTGCGGCTAAACTTGCACCCGGTATATGAACAAGAAAAGGCGTTACAATCATAAGGCCTAAGAATATGGCTATAAAAGCAAATTCCGCTTCAAGCACTGTTATGTAAAGTATGGTCTTACCCAGGCTTTTTATTCTTGAATAGAGAAGCGTACCGCCTATTGAAAATGTTATAAATGAAAGGGAAATGTTGGTTATCAGGTCAGTGTGGCTTACAAAGTCTTCCGGCATAAGGCTGAATAAGCGTGGATTTAACAAAAGACCCGCGAGCACATAGCCGGTGACTTTGGGTAGCTTTATTCTGTCGGCTATCTTGCCGAAAACAAAACCCGTAACTATTATAATGCCGACAACCAGAGAAGAACTCATTGTATTATTTTCCCTTTTGTGTTTGCAAAAAAGGATAAGGGGGTACACACGTACCCCGATTATCCTTGTCTATGCTTTTTTGTATAATATTAAGAGTCGAAGCCGGGCTTTCTTTCTCTGCGATCAAAACCTTCTCTCGGCTTTTTCGCTTTATTTACCCTGAGCCGCCTTCCTTTTAGTTCCTGGCCGTCGGCCGACTCGATGGCTTTTTCCACGAATTCCTGCGACTCTACCTCAACAAATCCGAAACCTTTTGATTTTCCGGTATATTTGTCTTTTATTACTTCTACCGATTTTGTTTTTATCCCTTTTTCCGCAAAAAAGTCCGAGATCTCATCCTCGGTTGTACTGTATTCCAGATTGCCTATATAGAGTTTATTTTCCTGCTCCGCCATTTGGGTTACCTCTTTCTTTAGAAATTAGTTACCTACCGAAAAAGCAAAACACAACTCTCTTATACTCTACATCAAGCCTCCTTTTTTAAATAGTTACCATATTTCACTTACACTATCAAAAATTGCCATGATTTTTTCGCAGCAGGATGGAGGTTGAAACCGAAAGGTGTAAACAAGACCTGACCGATCCGGATTCTGAAGATTTTCCCGAAAATACTACTTATACGAACCAAACTAATCCAACCTTTTTAATTGCATTTCTCTATACAAGACAAGTATACACACTTTTCCGGAATTGTAAAGATTTTACAGCTAAAAACTTATATCATACGGGTTGTGCCGTAAGGGCGTGCGCGGAGGAGAGGAAGCCCCAGCCTTCAGGCCGGAGAGGCTTCACACCAGAATGATTTCGGCAGGGGGAAATCCGTTGAAACCGCGGGTGGCGCTTGCGCATGAATAAGCGCCTATATTTTTTACATATACCACATCACCCACATATAGCTCCGGAATTTCCTCGTTCATGGAAAGCGTGTCGAATGAGTCGCAGGTCGGCCCTGCTATGGCGCTTAGGAATTTCTGGCCACGCCTCAACGTTTTAAACTCATATCTGCAATGGTCAAATATTATGCCGGAGAAATCACCGTAAATACCGTCGTTCAGATAATAATAATTTTTGTTGTTGCGGAAAGTGCGCCCAATAACCTGCGTCACTAAAATTCCGGCCGGTCCCACCAGGAATCTCCCCGGCTCGGCTATAAATCTTACATTTTTGTCAAAAAGGGCTTTCATCTGTTTTTTTATCTGGCAAGACATTCTCTCGAAATTTATGCCTATTTCGCTGTCGAAATGCTGTATCGGAAACCCACCGCCTATGTCAACGATTTTTAGAGACAGCCCGTTTTTTTTGGCTTCATCGAAAATGCCGGAGGAAATTTCAAGCGCCTGAAGGTAATTTTCCACGTTGGTGGATTGAGATCCTACATGGAAACTGACGCCCAGCGGCACAAGTCCCAGCGCCTTCGCCTTACGCAAGAGGAAAAACGCGTGTTCCGGGTCGGCCCCGAATTTAAGGGAGAGCTCTACGACACTTCCGATATTAGCCACTTTTATGCGCACCAGCACGTTCGCTCCCGGATAATACTTGGAAAGTTTATACAACTCCGGCTCATTGTCGAATGTCACAAGCCTTACCCTGCGCTTCCTGGAAAAGATAATATCCTCATGGGATTTAATCGTATTGGCGAAAATTATTTTTGAAGGCGTTGCACCGAGACGCAAAACCTGCTTCATTTCCGATGCGCTTGCGACGTCGAAATTGGCCCCAAGTTTTATAAATGTTTTTATAATGCCGGGGTGGGGATTAGCCTTTATCGCGTAATAAGGAGTTACGTTGGGCAGGCATTTGCGAAAACGCTCATATTGTTTCTCAAGAACAGAACGCCTTATGAGCATAAAGGGCGTGCAACGCCTTTTTAGCGTCGCTCGTATAAGGCTTTCTATGCCGCTAGTATCGGATTTGGAAGATTTAAACTTTTGCAGTTTCGGTTTTATCTGCGTCGATTCGCTTAGCAGAGTGTTCGTATGCATTTAATCTCTCTCTCTGGTCAACCAGAAACGTAGTAAATTGCCACACGTCCTCGTCTTTAGGCTTGGGTATATCGAATTTGGTAAACTTCGTATTAAGATTTTTAAGAGGCGTCCAATCGCTCGGCATTGAAACGAAAGGCTTTATATATGGTATGGCTATTTTCAGAATTTCTTCGTGATTTACATCATCCGGCATGCGAAACCCTTTCCTGGGATTTCTTATCATCCATATGGAAGCGGCTACCGCGGAAATAGCTACCTGAAGAGTAGTAGCCTGTTGATGGGGGACCAGTTTTCTGGATGTGTGTATGTCGAGGAGGCTGCCGCACCACCATGAATTAAAATCATGCCCCATAAGCAATACGCCGAGCTCGTCACGGCCGTCTATAATTTCATCGCTCATTATACGCAGCTTCTCCTGCAATTTGTATTGCCTCATTTCCAATTCGTGCAGGGAATTTATGGCCGCATTGGACGGACAATAGGCGTAGTGTACGGTAGGCCTGTATACGGCTTTATCGTTTTCCCATACGGTAAGCCTGTCCGAGATGCTGAACGCTTCTCCATGGCGAATAACCATGCCGGTAATCTCACCGCACGGAACCCAGGAACGTACCCATGTCTTCATGCCTATTGAGGCAAGGCAGATTTGATTTCTCGGGCCTGTTTTATGAAAGAAAGCGTTACGTGGTATATATCTTTCATGCGTGCCCCACCCCAATTCTGCGGGAGCGACACCCTCTTCAAAAAAACCTTCTATGCTCCATGTATTTACAAACTCATTCACCTGTTTGGGCTTCTCCGTAATCTGCGTATCGCGCTCACTTATGTGAATGGTTTTGACGCCTTCTATTTGCGCCATGCGGGCGAAATTTTTGTCAATAAGCGCTTTTTCCAGATGTTCTTTTCTCGGGTCGCGTTTCTTTTCCTGCAAAAGCTTATTGGCTATATCTATCAGCGCATATTTTGTAAAGTGTGACACAAGACCGGGATTGGCGCCGTGGTCTACAATAGCCGTAGGCCCGTCATTACTTCCCCAGTTATCTATCATGCTGCGGAGAGCCATATGCCTGGAATACAAAGTGTATTTAGTGGGGTCGTTACGCTCGCTGTCTTTATACGGGTTCCATTCTTCCACGGAGGTGTTTACATAAAGAACGCTGTTTGTGCGGCACCAGTTGACTATATCTATGCAGTCTATGTTCCATGCAAGGTCGATAATTAAATCTCCGTTTCCTACGTAACTTGCAAGTAGCTTATCATAGTTGTCCTTTGTGATTTTGTTTGTGACGTAATTGACACCTTTTCGCAGGGCGTCCTTTACACGCGCGCGATTATCCACAAAATCCATAATGGTTATATTGCCCGGAGGCGTATCTATGAGCTTAAGGACAAGAGGTATAGCGCATTGTGATACGGAACCGCAACCGATTATTAATATTTTTCCC
>JAFGLX010000152.1 GCA_016927795.1 Candidatus Omnitrophota bacterium | reverse complement strand
CCTGAAGACGTCTATTACTGTCGTTATTACAACGAGCGGAAACATTAAAAAGAGGACAAAAACCAACACCTGTGCAATATCGACCGCTGCCCGGCGCGGGGTAACTCTTCTCCCGCCGGATGAATACTCCCCCTGTATCGCGCCTATAATGACCGAGAGTCCGCTTATGATCCCTTCTTTGTAATTTCCTTTAGCGAAATAGGGCGCCATTATATTCCGTATGATCTGTCCGGCTAAAGCGTCGGGCAGCACCCCCTCCAGCCCGTATCCTACCTCTATTCTTATCTTCCTGTCGTCCCTGAAAATAAGGACGATTAAGCCGTTATCTTTGCCTTTTTGCCCGGCCTTCCATTTCTCCGCCAGCCTTATCGAGAAGTCCTCCAGTGATTCACCTTCAAGCGAGGGAAAAGTCGCCACGAATATCTGGTTTGAGGTCTTCTCTTCGTATTCCCGCAACTTATTATTAAGGCTGTATCTGGTAGCCGCGTCCAGAAGTCCTGCGTTATCCGTGATGTATCCGCTTGGCGCTTCAGGTATGTCGAGCGCGCCCGATATGCTGCTTGCCAGGCTCAGAATGCCGAGAAAAAGTAAAATAACGGCTTTCTTAACCATAATTTAGAATTTTACCGCCGGGACCTGGGCTGCGCCTTCCTGTGCCTCGAAATAAGCCTTCTTGCCGAAACCCATAGCGCGGGCTATAAAAACATTCGGGAAGGTCCTTATTAGAGTATTAAATTCTCTGGCGGCTTCGTTAAAGCGCCTTCTCTCCACCGTGATCCTGTTCTCGGTACCTTCGAGCTGTGTCTGTAAAGCAAGGAAATTCTGGCTTGCCTTAAGGTCCGGGTATTGCTCAACGACCACAAGCAACCTGCTCAGGGCGGAGGAAAGTGTATCCTGCGCTTTCTGGAATTTCGCGAGCATCTGCGGATCGTTTATTACATCTGACGATATGTTCATCTGCGATATTTTTGCGCGCGCGTTTACTACGTTTTCAAGCGTGGTCCTTTCATGTTGCATGTAACCCCTTACGGTTTCCACGAGGTTCGGTACGAGGTCCGCCCTTCGTTGATAAACGTTTTCCACCTGCGCCCAGGCGCTGTTTACCTTCTCCTCAGAGGCCACTAGCCCGTTATATATGCCCGTTAAAAAAAGAACGCATATCACGATAACCGCGGCGACTATTCCTAAAATCAATAAAACCTTCTTCATTTTATTTCTCCTTTCTTTTCGTTTAGAGAGACTTACGGGTAATGCCTTAAAGTTCTATTATATGTCCAAGAACAAAATGCCTCAAGTCTTATTTATCCTGCTTATTTACTATGGGAAGGTCGACACAGGTATAAGTTTGGCGCGAAAACAGTCCCTGAAACAGGGCAACCGTTTTATGTCTTACACCTCTATTTCCATGCCGATTTTGACTTGCAAAAAATCTTTTTTAAACTTGGCTTTAAAGATTTTTTCCGCTTTCGGGCCCGAACAGTGTGTAGCTCCGGCCTTTTTAACGCCTATTTTCTTAAATTCGTCGGCGATCATTTCGATGCGCCCTTTGTCTCTCTTCGTAAGGTGAAACCCCCCTAACACCGCGTAAATGTCCCTTTTCGGAAAATCTTTTTTTACGCTATGCAACATTTTAATTACGCCGGGATGCGCGCAACCGGTTATAACGGATAGGCCCTTGTAAGTTTCGGCAACCAGCGCCTGTTCAGGCATATATTCACCTTTATATTCACCGGCGATCTCGCCTGTAATAAAAATACCCTTTGAAACTTCTGCTTTCTTTTTTGCCTCTATAAGATTACCGCCTGATTCTTTCACCTTTTCCTTAAATTCCTTACTGAAACCTGGGCACCCGTAAACCGTAAGCCCTTTTCTTTTCTTCAACAACTCCCACAGCCCGCCCTGATGGTCCCAGTGGTCATGGGAAATTACTACCGCTTTTATTTTATCGACATTTACTTTTAAAGCTCTCATGTTTTCCATAAGCCTGGGACCGTCTTCCCCGGTATCAAAGAGGATTTTGCGATTAACGAGAAAAGAAATGCCCCAACCGGTATGTAGGTTTTTTCTCTCGGCATCTTTATCGAATAGAATTTTTACACGCATTACGGTTCTCTTTTTATACCTAACAAGCGTTCTAGCTTAAACAAGCGCGAAAATCACCGCTTACACACTCCGTCACCCGAACACGGTGGCACATCACATCGTTCGGACCGGCCGCAACAGGTGCCGCCCGAAAGCGGGTGGCTCTTTTTCCCTCCCGGAATCATTACTCCCATCCCTCCGGTAATGAGCCTTGTAACACGCTTTCCGCATTTTGGGCATTTTTCGAGCGGCTTATCGTTCATATGCTGAAATCGTTCGAATTTATACCCGCATACCTCGCACGCATATTCGTATGTCGGCATGGCTATCTCCTTCTCTTGCCTGCGGCGCTTTTAGTCTTATGCAATAAAACTATGTCCCCTACCTCGCATTTTACGTCTTGGGCCACAACGGGACATTTTGCCATAAAAAGAAAAAAAATCGCCCGTTCCGAATCGGACAATGCCTCAAAGTTGCCCTGCCCTTTACTGATAATCATATCCGCCCGTCTATATACCTTCAGAAATTTGTCTGAACACAGCGAAAGAACGGTCCCCGGCGTATCGGCCCCGCATGATATGATTTCCGCGTATTCCTGTATTCCCGCGATACGCGCGTCTTCAAAAAGCGCGTCGTTTATGACAGGCCTCTCTTTCACGGCGTAAATAATATCCGCTTTCCTATTCCTCTTTTTTATTTCTTCTATTAAAACCCTGTCAAACACGACTTCCCCGGAGTTGTCGGCCAGATAAAGTATATTTCCGGCTTTAGTTATAGCGCTTTTAAAACCTCTATAATCGAATATCGATCTTGCTTCTGACCTTATAGCTTCATTTTCCCTATTCAGGATTTTATCAAGCTCTTCTTTTACGTTTACGGAATTTTTAACTCCGTAGTCGATTATGTTACCCGCTATGGCCAGTTCAACCGCCGTTAAGAGGCCGTCTTTTGAACGCAGTATCTTTTCTTTTAGCTTGGGATAGACTTTTAAGGCAAGGTTGTTACTTTTATTTTTTATCGTGGCGTATGGATCGCATTTACCTGTTATTTTTTTGACAATATCATGAATAACGCGCGCCATTTCGGGAGGGCTGGCGCTCAAAGGGAACTTCGGCATTCTTAAAGCTACCGCGTCCAATATTCTCTTCTGCGTCTTTCTTCCCGCTCCGGAGAGCCTGGCCGCCTCAAGCGCCTGTTTAAAAAAACATGGTATGCACTCCAGATATGTCTTCATCTTCCCTTAAACCTTACCCCTCCGCCTCAGGGTATCCTCTGAGCTTATCGCTTTCACCGTCTTTTTCACGGTATCATAAACCGAAATAACGTTTAGCCCGTCGAAATGCGCTTTTACAATATCCATTTCTGGTTTCGTTAGCGGTTTTACCCTGCACGGCCTTAATGGGGTATTTAGCTGAATTTCATCGGGATTTATATCTTTTGCGATTTCCACGATTTCCGGAGCGTATTTTTTATTGCGTTCTATAAACATGACCTGCAACGCCAGTCTCCCCGCGTAACGGCTCCTGAAGTCTTTTATCGCCTGTATCATATTACCTAGTTTTATGGTTTTGAGTGGGTGGTTAACTGATTCAAAAACATCATCTGTCGGCGCGTCTAACTTGACAACGACGAAATCCGCCGGAAAAAGGTCTTTTTGAACATCTTCGCTGTCTAAAAGCGAGGAATTGGTCAAAACCGCTATTTTCCCTTTTCTCGCCTTCTTTACTTTCCTTATCATCTCGCCTATGTTTTCTGCGAGAGTAGGCTCGCCTGTGCCGGAAAAAGTAATATAGTCTATTTCTAAAGCCGGCAATGAATTCAATTCTTCCATGATTTCCGCCGTCTGCACAAAATCTCTTCGCTTGTCGGTTAAAAACCCTGTTCTGCCGAGCTGACAATAAACGCAATCAAGCGTACAGGCTTTCACGTTTTTGGATAAGGGGTCTATTCCCAGGGAACTGCCTAATCTCCAGGATGGTACGGGACCATAAATATATTTGTAACTCTTGGTCATTTAAGCCTTTCGTCAATTGTACCGTTAGGCATCATGTTGTCGGGGTGGCTTGAGCCTTCCTCCTCCATTTTATATCTTACGCATTCTGAAAAGTCGCCTAAACAATAATCTTCAACCCATTTTTTATCAAGGCGGTTATTTTCATAAAAAGATTTAAGGGGGCAGGCGCTGTACCATTTACAAATTTTCTTATAACTCATTGCGCCCCGGGTGCCGCCCGATCAATTTTCCTCATTTTCTCTCGCTATAATGAATTTTGTTTAAGATTTTTAATTTCTCTCTCAAGCTTCTCCCAGACTTCGCGTATTTCCTTCTTGGCTTTTCCGCTCTCGTATTCTATTATCGTTTTTCCGTGAACCATCGCCTCTACCACTTTTTTGTCAAAAGAGATTTTCCCGATCAGGCTTATATTGTTATCTCTGCAATACCGCTCGATTTTCCCCGCCATATCCGGGTTAAGGTCGTATTTATTGATTATTAATTTCGTTAGAATCCCGAAGTGTTTGGCGACATTTAAAACCCTATCGGCATCGTGAAGCCCTGAAAGCGTGGGCTCTGTAACGACCACGGCGCAATCTATCCCCGAAAGTGAGGCGATAACAGGGCAGCCTATCCCGGGAGCGCCGTCTACGATAACCCACTCGGCATTTTTCTTTTCCGCCATTTCCTTCGCCTCTTTTCTCACAAGGCTTACAAGTTTACCTGAATTTTCCTCCGCTATCCCGAGTTTGGCATGTACCATCGGGCCGAAACGGGTATCTGAAATAAACCACTCGCCTGAAATATTTTCTTCCATTTTTATTGCGCCGACGGGACAGGCGAAACTACAAAAAGCACACCCTTCGCAGGAAACCCCATCCACGGTAAAATCGCCGCCCGCATCGACGGAGGCGGCGGGAGGCTGCGGGTCTATCGCGTTAAAACGGCAAAGTTCCATGCACTTGCCGCATCTAAGGCATTTATCCTTATCGATAAAAGCTGTCTTACCGCTTCTGAACTCATGTTTTTCTTTAACCGACGGCGCCAACAAAAGGTGAAGATCTGAGGCGTCAACATCGCAGTCAGCCATAACCTTATTATGCGCCAAAGCGGCAAAGGCGCCCGTAACCACGGTTTTACCTGTACCGCCTTTTCCGCTTATAATGACAATCTGTTTCACATTAAGCCTCTTTTACATCTTATCCGACGCGTTTTGAGCCGCCAGGACAACAGGGTACATAGTCGGGGCCGATGTCAGATGGGGATGGGTTGCCATTTGTAGCGTCTCCAGCTCTGTCATAGAAACCCTCTGTTGAATCGCCATACCTATAATATTGATTACTTCTCCCGCGGATATGCCTCCTGCCACCTGCCCGCCCATAATAATACCGGATTGTTTTGAAAAGATAAGCTTTACCTTTGTTTTATTGGCCCCTGGAATGCTTCCGGGGTGTTTATCTACGGCCTCGGTATTTCCGGCTACAATCTCAAACCCTTCTTTTCTGGCGTTCGTTTCCGTAAGGCCGGCTGAACCTAGAACAAGGCCATCCACATAAGTCGAATAAATGGCTATTGTCCCTTTATTTTCGCGCACAACTTTTAATTTATAAAGATTTGCGCCTGCGATTCTCGCTTCAGCCGTGGCAGTGGAGGCAAGCATAACAGGCGTATCTCTTCTTGTGTAAAAATCTCTCTTTCCCGCAGCGTCACCTACCGCGAAAACATCAGGGTCGGCCGTACGCATATATTCATCCACCCATATTCCCCTGCCCCTGCCTAGATCCAGGCCTGCTCCTGTCGCCAGGCTTGTATTCGGGTGGGCCCCTATCCCCAAAATAACACCGTCTACTTTTAAATTCTTCCCGTTTTCAAAACGCGCGCCTTCTATTTTCTGTTTTCCCAGAAGTTCTATAACCCTGGCATTAGTTAGAAGAGTAACGCCTCTTGACTTCAACTTCTCTTCGACCAGCGAAGAAAACTCGTTATCAAAGGAATTCGCCAAAAGATGCGGGAGAACTTCCGCCAAATATACATTAATACCTTCTATTTTCGAGATCTCATCGGCAAACTCAACGCCTATAAATCCTCCCCCGAGAACCAATATATTACCGGCTTTCTTCAGTTCGGATATTATTCTTTTCAAATAGTCCATATCCTTGTGTATGGGATAAACCCCCTCTTTATCAACTCCTGTTATAGAAGGCTTAATTGGTACCGAACCCAAAGCCAGAACCAGTTTTTCATAGCTATATTCCTCGCCGCTTTTAGCGATTACTTTTTTTGCGTCGCGGTCTATCTTTATCGCCTCGTCAACGGCGACTTCTATACCGTTTTTCCTGAGACCGTCAAGCCCCAATTTATTGTCATCGGGGTTTTTAAGGCTCCAGAACATATAGGGAATCCCGCAAGGTATGCACCCGTTAACCACATTTTTCATAACTAATATATTTTTATCCGGATAATACCTTTTCGCCGTAATCGCGCATACAAGCCCGGCTGGTCCGCCACCGATGATAAGAACGTCCGCTTTTTTAGCCATATACCCCCTTTTTCTTTTATGGAGCCCTACGGCCTTACAGCCGTGGATCCGGACATTACCGAATACCGTAAACCACATCTATATTATCGCGGTAAAGCTTATTACCGACTTAGCCTTTTTTATCGATTTATCCCGGTATTTTTTTACTGGACGAATTCGCAAATGCGAATTTTTTCCGGGACAGAAAAAGGTTAACGCGGTTTTTCATCTTTAATTTTTCTAAAAAGATCCCCAAAGTCTTTTTTGTATTCCGGAAATATTTTCACGATAGGTTCGCCTTTTGAGTAGGCCACCGCTATTTCTCTCCTAAAAGGGATGCGCATGAGAACAGGAATATCGTTTTTTTTGCAATATTCATCTGTTCTTTTATCTCCCAGGTCCGAGCGATTGATTACGATCCCGAAAGGAATTTTAAGCTTCTTCAGGACCTCTACCGCAAGCGTTAAATCATTCAATCCAAACGGTGTTGGTTCGGTAACAAGCACGCAGAAATCGCTCTTTTTAACGGTTTCTACCACGGGGCATGAAGTGCCGGGAGGGGCATCGATAATAACGGTACGGGTTTTGTCTATATATTTTTTGATTTGCCTTATAATGGGTGGCGCCATTGCCTCGCCTATACTAAGGCGACCGTGTATAAATTGCATCTCGCCAACCGTGCCTATTTCAATTTCGCCTATTTCTCTGCTTACTTCCTTTATTGCGTTTTCCGGGCAAAAATATGCGCAGCTTCCGCAGCCGTGGCAAAGATTTGAAAAAACCAAAATGCTGCCCTTTTTACCATCGCTCCCTTTTACCACGGCTATAGCGTTATAGGCGCAAACTTCACGGCATCTGCCGCAATAGGCGCACCTCTCGGTGTCTACTACGGGAACCGGGATGTAAACCTTTTTTGTCTCGCCTATCCGGGGTTTTAAAAAAATGTGGGCGTTTGGTTCCTCGGCATCGCAGTCCAAAAATTGCACTTCTTCGTTTATGGAAAGCGCGAGACTTGTAGCTACGGTGGTCTTGCCCGTCCCGCCTTTACCGCTTGCGATTGAAATAATCATATCCTCATGCGACCTGCATATAAGCTATTAATATATTCTGAAATCTGCTGTTTTGTTCCTCCGTCCTGAAACCTTTTTCCCAAAAATACCTGTTTATATCCTTTAAGTTAAATACGGCTTTGTGGTGCTCTTTGCCCTCCTGGGCATGAATTTTATCCAATATATCAAATCCATCCCTGGTAAAATCGCTTAAAACAATCTTTCCTTCCGGAGTAATGACACGGGCAAGTTCATCCATTACTTTAAAAGGATTTTCGAGATGGTGAATTGTATTTACCGAAAAGATAACGTTGAAACTTTTATCCTCAAAGCTTAAATGTCCCGCGTTTTCTACCCTGAGGTCAACGAAGTCTTCGAGTCCGAAATATTTCAGATTTAGTTTCGCAAGCCTCTGTTCTTCTTCCGAAATATCTATGCTTGTAAAACGGTATCCTTCCCTGGCAAGGATCAACGCGAAATGGCCTTTTCCGGTCCCGACCTCCAGGATGTTGCCTGATATGGGCTTAGCCTTATCAAGAACGAATTTCCGTTCTTCGTCTATGTCGAATCCGTAGTTCTGATATATCTTTTTTCGCTCTGAATAGCGTTTGTGGTTTTCTAAGATTTCTTTTTCCAAAATTAACCTTTCATCATCTTTGTTCCGCACCTAGGACAATTTACCGAGTAACACGGCACTCCGCGTTCATGGGGAAGCGTATGACCGCAATTTGGGCAAACACAATTGCCGCCGGGTCCCGACCCCGGACGATTGCCTCCGCCTGCACCTTTTCCAAAACCTCTGCCTCTACCCATCCCCTGACCAAAAGGGCCTGTTCCGTCGCCACCTGGCATATTATTACCCTCCTTATCTTTTAAGCGCTATCGCTTCATTGGGAGGCGCGTGCATGCATCCTCCGCATTCTATACATTTATCATTTGTTAAAACCTTCTTTTCCCCGGTTTTACCGCGCGTTATGTCCAACCTTGCCGACGCGCTTTTATTTTTTCGGCGGTATGCCGAATTTCGAGCCTACGCTAGGGCCGCCTGTAGGTTTAAGGCCGCCTTTTTTGTATTTCTCCACCGCTTCCTTAACCGTTCCCGATATTCCGGTAATTACCTCCACGCCCGCTGCCTGTAAAGTCTGAAACGCGTTAGGCCCCACGTTCCCTGTAAGAACGGATTTCACGTTTTTTTCCGCGATAAGCTGGCCGGACTGGATGCCGGCACCGCCGGCAGCATCAATATTCGGATTTTTTACCACGTCGAATTGTAGTGTTTCGGTATCCACGATAACAAAATACTGGCATCTTCCAAAGCGTGGGTCAACCCTGGATTCCAGTTTATCGCCTTCCGAGGTAACGCAAACTTTCATATGCTCCTCCTTTTTTAACCCTAAACTCTCGCCAGAGTCTGCCCCGAACGAAATAGAAAAACTGAAGGTTAACAGTTTTTTTCGTCCGGGTGGTCGCATTCGGTTTTTTCTATACCATAACCTTTTCCTGAACCGGGTTTACAAAGGCTCGCGCCGCCACGAAGCGTACCCGCTATAAGCTCCTTTATAACGTCATTAATCTTTCCGCTTACGCCGACTATTGCTTCAATACCGATTTCTTCAAAAAATCCTGCTGCCCTCTGACCCATGCCGCCGCAGATTATGCATTTAACACCTTTTTCATGCAAAAACTGCGGTATAAAACCCGGATGGTGCCCTGGATTATCTACGATTTTCCTATTCGCCACGTTCCCATTTTCAACGTCAACGATAGTAAAGGAAGGGCATCTGCCGAAGTGCGCGGATACAAAATCACCGTCTGTGGATATTGCTACTCGCATAATCTTACTTTCTGTTTTTATTTACCCGTTGTCCTTAGCCTGAGCTTTTTCAAGCGTGCTAATACGGTTATGTATGTCATTCAATTCCTGCTTTAGCGACTCGGCTTCTTCTTTCAGCATGTCCATTTCCTCTTTAGCCGATACCTCCTGCGCATAAGGATACCCCCATACGGGATAACCATAACCCGCTCTTGCCCATCCTGGAAGGCCTGTAGCCCAATACATATGTCGCCATCCGCCTCTTCCTCTTCCTCTTCCAAAGCCTCTTCCGACAAATGGACGATTCGGGACTCTTCCTGCCGGCATGGCGCAGTAACCTCTCGCGCCGCCTGTCATTGGTCCAGCTCCGTAAGGGCCTGTTCCGTCAAAACCTGGCATCTTAATCACCTCCTTAATGAGGCCATAACTTACGACAACCCTCTGGTTGGTGTAAGTTATAAGGCCGAATTACCCTACAAAATCACGAAGTGATTTTATAAGTGTTATTGAAAATGATTTTCATTTATATACAAAAAAATATACCCTACTGACTATTTCGACATTTATCACATAAGCCGTAAAATTGTATAAGATGATTTGTAATTTTAAAATTAAATTTGTCTGAAAGCCCTTTTTCGGTCCTGCCAAGAAGCTCGACCTCCTCATCTATGAAGTCCGTGTAATCCACCACTCTGTTACAGCTTGTACAGACAAGGTGATGATGATGCCTTGCCCCTTTAGGCCCCTCAGATAATTCATATCTTGCCCTACCGTCCCCGAAATCGAACTTGAAAACAAGCCCCATATGAACTAGTAACTCAAGAGTGCGATAAACAGTGGTAAGCCCAACGTTCGGGTAGGTTTTATGTACGGCAAAGTATATATCCTCGGCGCTAAGATGTTTTAATGTTCCGCTTAATACATCCAGTATTGCCTGTCTCGGCACCGTGAATCTATACCCGCAGCCTCTGAATCTACCGTGCCACCACGGGGGTCCTCCCATATGTCTACTGCGCATAACTCTCTCCTATTGATAATGATTTCCATTATCAAATATACACTATAAACCGCTTTTTGTCAATAGTAAAATGAATATCCCACCCCTATATTATTTGAATAGTTACTTTACATTTTTATATGAGATTATTACGATTTTTTGCTCATAAGATGCGCAACCAAGATTACGGCGATAAGAACCTTACCTTTGAATTTAGAGGGCTCCTCTGGCCGCGACCATTTATAAAAAGGGATTGCACAGATTATAGGAAGATTACATCAATTACCGGGCGAATAACTGCTGCAATCTTGTTTTTAATCGCTGTAATCTATTTTAAATCGCTGTAATCATTTAAAATAATCCCTGTAATAATTTATCTTATTACATACTCATTACACGTCTTTTACACTTCTGTAACCAAAAGTGTCTAAATATATGGTAATTTTGTTTATATGAGCAATTATATAAAACAATGTCGTTTTGTCCTATTTTTAATAGTGTATCTCTTTTTGAGCCCCCCTGCCGGTCCCGGCGCATGCGTGGAACTTTCTTTTACATGCCCTGATACCGGTACGCTGGCTCCGGAATCCATGTCACAGGCGAAGATTATGAGCAGAAGATCCGCCTGGATCAAACGTAAATATATTTACGACCGCAATCTTCTTGCCGCGATAAGCGATATAGCCGAATATCTTCTTGGTAATCCCGCCAAAAAAATAAAGCCGATGCCGATGGAGCACATGCATTCTGTAATATCCGGGGAACTGGGAACTCTTGCCCAGTGGATATACCTTTCGCAGGTTAGCACAGAAGACGGCATAGTATCTATCCCCTACAAGCGTAATGGAAAGGTGACACTCATAACAGCCGCGTTAAAAAATACGCCGCAGGCTGCTTTATTGAAGGGCAGGGAATGGAAAGACGTATCGAAACACTACAAATTCACTGTCCGCAGCATAAGTCCCGAGAGAAAATCTTTTAAGGCCAACATAATACGCGATAAAAGAGCGGTCGAGAAATATAATGAGTCGATTTTCCTTAAGAAGCTCGGGGATACGCGAAGGAAAAAAATGCATATGGACACAGAAAAAAGGCTTTCGTTGGACGATTTCCGGGAATTCTCGGGTGAGAAAAGGATATCAGCGATAAAAGAAATGGCGGCAGAACTGAAAAGAAAGGGTATAAAAAAGGTTGCCTTCATAAGCTCCGCTGAATCCGGAGGCGGAGTGGCGGAAATGATGCCTGATATAGTATCGCTTTTTAAAGACGCGGGTATAGACGTAAAGTGGCTTATCATGGACGCGTACAAAAAATTTTATGACGTCACAGGCCACATCCACGAGGGGGCTCAATCCTTCTATAAAAACAGCCTTTCGTTAAGTGAGATATCCATATTTGACGAAGTGACGATAGGTAATTTTGAGAGGATGGAAAAAGACGGGTATTTTGACGACCTTGATTTTCTTTTTGTTGAGGACCCTCAGCCCATGGGACTCATACCACTTATAAAAGCGCTTTATCCCCACATAGAAATCGCCTGGAGATGCCACATTGACACGACTACGCCAAACAGACAAATCGCCCAATTCGTAAGCGATATGGTCGGCGGACGTCTCAACGAATACAGGGATAAGGTGCTTTATAACTATCTCAAAGAACGGCTGGGTTTGGACGACATGGAATTCAGGGAGTTTATGAAAAACCAGCATATGGGAGCTGACATGGCATATATATCCGGAAGAAAATTGCGCTCGGATATGGCCATATACCACATGGAGGAATTCGCCCTGGGTATACGCCTTGAGGAAAAAGGCGTACCGGCTTATTTAATGCCGCCTGCCATAAATCCTTTCAATTATAAGAATATGCCCCTCCCTAACGGTTTTATAGAAACGACTATGAAAAAATATGGGCTGTCTGATAAGAAATTCACGGTTGTGGAAATATCAAGATTTGACCCCTACAAAGGCCCTCTTGAGGCCATTCACGCTTTTTCCAAATGGTATCTAAGCCAGCCTCCTGATGTAAGGAATGATATACAGTTTGTTTACGCGAATAATATAGCTACCGATAATCCCAAAGGTTTACGCGATTTGAAAAAAGTAAAGGCATACATATCCTATATAGAAAAGCGGCATCCGGAACTTGCCGACGTCATACATTTACTTCTTTTACATTGCAAAACAGGTTCTGTCTGGCTTACGGACGAACAAAAAGAAACCCTGAAAGAAACCATGGATGCCACGGAAGTTGAAACGCTCATTGACGGCGTAAAAATAAACGCCCTTGAGGTAAACGCGTTACAGCAACAACTCGAAATAGCGCTTCCGAACGGAAGCTTGGATTACAGCCTGCCTAGAAAAGAAGCTATTCAACCTTCTTCCAAAGAGGGTTTCGGCCTTGTGTTTGCGGAAGCTGCCGGAAAGGGTACTCCGATAAGCGCTTCCCTTGTCGGAGGGTTAAAGGTGCAGCTTGAGGACATACTTAAGGAGGCGCCCTGGCTTGGCATTGAATATTCGCAGAGTGATATTGAAAAATCACTCAAGCTCTATGAAAAAATGGACCAGCTGCAGCTTAATGATGTTGAGATTAATGATGAATTCTTTGAGAGAGAAAGAGTATATGACGATCTGGATGGCAGGATGTTTGTTAAATCTCTCTCAAGCTCAATGGCGAAAAATTACAATGTCGCCACGCATGATCCGGATGAATACCGGCACCTGGGACTGCTCATGAGAAAACATATACTAAGCAAATTCACAACGCTGGAAAATGTGCAAAACCGCCTTGGCATTATATCAAAAATACAGTATTCGAAATCCTCGCAGCTAATCCCTAAAGGCGATTTTAGGCGCCAAAGACAAACGTGGATGATTAAAAGGGGCGACCGTCCGGATGATGCGGACGTAGAGGACGAACCTCCTTATTCCATAGAGTTGGGCCTTCACCATAACAGCAGGCGTTCGGAATTTATATTTGAGGCGAACTATTTAGTTCACGGTACGGCTTATCACCATTACCCCTATATTGAGAATATAGACCATAGATATTTTGAGAGAGACGCGTCAACCGAAGGTATAATGCGCCGCGTAGAGGCGCTTACCTCGGCTCTTGAAAAAATAGAGTCCGGGAAGCTGCCCGATGATATGGTATCAGGAGTAAGGTATCTTAAAGCGAAAAATGACCAATTCGAGGCCGACAGCATCATAGCCGGTATAATCCTTCTTGCCAGGAAAGCGGCCCGGGAAAAAAGCAGGCTTATTATCCCCATAGAAACAGACTGGATACCCGGATATGCGGACAAAAGGTCTCTATCACATGAGGCGGCGGAAAAATTGATGGCCGCCATACGCGACATACCTAAAATGCTAAGGGCCAAGGGAATAAGAAACGTCAAGATTATCCACAAAAGAAGCGGCGAGTCTCTGGAAGAATGGCTTGATGAGGTTAAAGGGAATCTCAAAAGGCCCGATGATATGTCACACGTTGTGATACTCGGGTCCGTAGATACGATAAATTATATTAACGAAAGCGGGCTGCGTAACGTAAAAAGGGAAAAAAGGCCTTTTATGGCCGCTGTCGACGCAGAGAAACTAAAAAGCTTTTACGATGAGTATGATATAAGCTTAATGAGCGACCAGATATACATACAGATTATGGATATGCTATCACTCGCGCTTGAAATCGCAGCAGGCAAGACGGCGCCTAATATATCGATCATAAAACATTATGACGCGATAAACCGCATAGTAATGTTTCTGCCGGAACCGGTGAAAATTGACTACGACGCGCTTTTAGATATCTATAAGTTAAAGAGGAAGCTGCTCCAGGCGGCCGCGTAAAAGCGCTTTGCGGAAACGGTTTTATGTTATCCGGCGCAGCGGAATTTTGTTATTACGCGTTTTTTTCCGCTATATCTCCTATCATGGGCAATTTGAACTTTTCACCCTGGTACGCGCGTACCATAAGCACTATCCACAGGACAACCGCGCCGAGCCACATAATCATCGATACAAGACCGAATAGCGGCAAGAAAAAATACAACCGGATAAGAGCGAACATCCACGAAATTATTGAAATCGCGAATCCTGCCAGTAAAAACCCTCCGAACGTAATGAGCGACTGCATCGCGTGAAAGCGCACAAATTTATTCTCCTTTTCAAGGATGTAAAAAATGATCCCCGTTATAAAGCCTAGCGCATAGCACAAAAGCGCCTCAAGCTCGGCCTGCATACCCAGGGATGTTTTACCGAGATTCGTTTTTCCCATACTGACCTCCTTTTTTATGCTCCCTAAAACCGCTTCATTTATAACTTCTGCCCTCACCCGAATCCTTTATTTCCGTTAATTCCTTCGGGTACGGCTCAAAAAATGTCTGTTGGCTGAGGTAACCCTCGTTAAATCTTATTATATAGGAGCGCATAATATTTACCGGCACGCTAAGGGGCACCTGTTCACGCCTGTATTCTTCCAGCGTATTAAGGAAGAACTTTTTTTCCTCGCTTTTAAGCTTCTTTGCGAAATAACCTAAAGCATGCATAAGCACGTTTATGACAGAGGTAAATTTGGGCGTTTTGGCGAGCGCTTCGGTAAGCTTCGATTCGTATTCGGCAAACATTTCTTTGGCGGGCTTCCTTTTACTGTTTGCTACGATATTACCCATTAATTTCAGATGTTTCTGGCTGTACGCCATAAGCAGAAATTTATTTTCGGTGTGAAACCTGACGAGGTTTTTTACAAGAGGCTTTCCTTTGAGTTTTCTGAAACCGGCGCGTGTAAATATCCTCGCGAGGAAATGCTCCCGTATCGTAAAATTGGTGAGTCTGGCTTCTGTTTCTATGGCTATACCTGAAAATTTTTTGGATACGGCCGCGCCGAAAAACCCGGAACCCTTCTTTACCGGGCTTGAGTGGCTAAGGCCGGCATACACCTTTACGTCCTTTATACCGCAGGACGGGGAGCGGTCTTTAAGTATAAAACCGTCGACCTCTTTCATTGAGGCGATATAATCCGACACAAAAGCGTTCATTTTTTCCGTCAGGTCTTTTTCCGTGTTGAGCTGCATAAGCATGTAAGAATTGTTACGCGATACGACTCTTACGGGGTCACGCGGTACACCAAGCCCTATCTCGGACTCGGGGCAGGTTGTAATATAGCTTACGTAAGGCTTTAATTTTTCGACGAATCTGTCCCGTATTATCTCCCCGTTCCATCTGCATCTGTCAAATCCAAGACATCTGCTTGAGAATATTGCGGGTTTCGGGAAATTAATACTCATCGGTTAGATCCTGCGGCTATCGTACGCCCAGTGTAGGACTGCCTGACGCTGTTTAGGGCGGCAGGAAATATCCCATTTTTGCAGTGCTTTTTTATTTGCGATATATGCCTTTTAATCGCCTTCCACCGCTTAATCTGCCTTTTGTCCTCTTCGGGGAGGCGCCTTCCTATGTAATAACGGCAATACCACTGGAACCAGCCGCGCGGGTCATCTCTATATATCCAGCCTTTCTTTCTCCAGTAAGACAGAGGCTGGCTCGCGTTTATACCGAAATAATTCAGTGCCGGGTCGTGCTTTTCCGGGCATAGCTTGGTTTTTTTAAACCATGCTTTAGGAAATTCTTTTTTTTGCAATCGGTCATGTATTTCCCGCTGAATATTCCGAGCCTAAGCATATCTTCAGGGGTAAGTTCGGGTTTGAATTCCCTGTCAAAGTTCTTTCCCGGAGACGCAGTACATACGTACCTGAACCTTTTCTGCATTTTATCGTTTACGATTACGGCTCTTTTCTTCATGTAAGAAGGCTCCTCTCCTGGATTATACTCCAAAAAACCTACTATTGTAAATAAAAACCCTGCCTTTCGCAGGGTTTTTATTATGCCGAAAAATTATCAATGTTTATTACTTATTCCGCAATAATGCTATTTTTTCCTTTCTGCTGATATGGTAATGCCTTCCCTTCTTCCGTGGCTATCTCATTAACAAAACGGCGATCACCGGCATGTCTTTGTACTTCCTCTTCAATGCGTTTTCTTTTAAGCAATTCGTCGTCTCCCGAAATTTCAGCCGGCGTTTTATTTTCCGGGTAGCTCGCTGGGTCGGTTTTTAATTCAGCTAAACCTTCTTCTTCGTTTTTCATCTCCCCTGTGAATTGTATTATTACAGAACCGGGCTCCTTATACCCCTCTCCTCCCAAGTCCGGTATCTCATATCCGTTCGCGTCATACACGTGTGTATATATAATGTTTCCCTGTTGGTCAATTTCATATTCCACGTGCAGGCACATCTCTATACCCGGGCCTGAATTGTTCGGAATTAAAAGGTCCGAAGATTGCGCTGCCAACACGCCGAAGTCGTTATACGTCGACCGCGTTGAATAAAATCCCAGAGTCTCGCCTTCCCGCTCTCCTAATACCGTACCCTCGGTCGTCTCTTCCCTTACAGTTCCACATTCGTCTATTCCGGTGGCGGTGGTTACATAGCGTTCCTTAATATACTGGTTACCGGCTGGGCCATAGCTGAGTTTCTCGCCTTCGGTTACGCGGGAGACAAGGATACCGTAGTCGTTGAAGTAGGATCTCGTCTCATAGTGCTCGGTCACCATGCCGTTTAGGTCGAGCTTTTCGCCATGCGTCATCTCTTCACTTAATGTTCCGCGCTCGTCATACAAGGATACCGTCTCGTAGTGCTCGATTACGATATCGCCCTGGAACTTCTCGCCCTGGGTGCGCTCTTCCCTTACGGTGCCGTATTGGTCTATCTGGGTGGCCTCTTTTCTGTAACGTTCCTTAATATACTGGTTACCGAAAGCGTCATAGCCCATTTTTTCGCCCTCTGTTACGCGGGATACAAGGATGCCGTAGTCGTTGTAATTATATGTGGTCTCAAATTGTTCTAATACTATCCTGTTCCCCAGGTTGTCATATCCCCACCTAGTGGTATTCATGCTCTCGGTTCTTATTACGCCGTAATCATCTATCTCGGTGGCTACT
>JAFGLX010000151.1 GCA_016927795.1 Candidatus Omnitrophota bacterium | reverse complement strand
ATATAATCTTTTGAAATGCTTTCCATATCTATATTAATCTGGTGAAGCCCGGGATATATATAGTCAAAGAGGTAACTCCCGTCGGAAAAAGAAAGCGTATCTACGGAATCGGGGCTTAAAACGAGTCTTGCGTTCGGTATCGGTACATCTATCGATTTCTCAAAAACACCGTCTTTATTAATGTCCACAAATATCCTTCCGGTTATCTTGCCTGTTGTAACAACGACAAAGGTTGTATCCGTTATCTTAAGGGGCTTAACGGTTATGCTGTTCGAGGTATCGCCTTTTATGACCATGTCGACAGGCAGTTTGCGCAGGTCCAGCCTTACCTTACGCTCGCCCGGCACGACATTTTTAATAAGTGCAACGCCTTTTGTATTTGTGCGGGCGCCTCTTCCGCTTACGATATACGCAAGTATACCCTCCAGCCCTTTCTCGCCTTCATCCATTATATTGTTACCGTTTAAATCCTCAAAAACACTAACCCTGACTTTACCCCATTTTTCCGGCGTCTGGACGTCAAATGCATGCCTTACCAAGAAAAGTACAGACCAGTCTCTGGTGGTCCGGTATTTGTCATAAAGGTCCATATTGTCAACCTCATATGTCAGGCTAAGGCTGGTTGACGGAGAGGGGTTATAATCCAGACCTGTCGATATCGACATAATTGCCGTGTTATCCTGTGTGGCCTGATATGCGCTCTGTATTCTTAAGTCACCGGAAAAACTAAGGTATGGCAGAATATAATATTTACCGCTTACGCTGGTATTCCATACCTCGGAGGACGGTAGGCCGTCCATCGAAAGCTGTTTTGTCTGCGTCAAATCCTGGTAAACCCTTATGTATGACCCGTTTAATTCTGGGAAATTTTTGTAAATAGTTGCTGAATACGTATTGTAGAGCGTGCTGCCTGTGCTAGAGGCAAGGGGGTCCGACCTGTAATAAAGCCAACCTAACTGCAATGACGCGGTCTGTCCTAACGTTTTATAGTAGTCCAGTCTGTAACTTTTATATTCGCTTCCCGTAGCATCCTGTCCGCCTCCGCTTGTGTAGTAATTGTTGTAACTCCATCCGGCGTTCAAGCTCTGGCCCCATGGAAGCGATAAAACGGCGTTTGCGGTAACACCGTTATTGTCCGTTGTGGGTACACTTTTATTAAAAGCGACGTTATCCCTGCTTATATTACTCGCAAAGCTTAGCGTCAGATTATCAGATATATTAAAATTGCTGGCTAGATCCCAGCCCATATAGTCCTGATACGAAGAGGGTATGCTTAAAGATACGTATCTGTCCCCGATATACTCGAAAGAGGAATTTATATTAAAGCGGTCATTGGTATATTTTATCCCCGACTTGAAATCATAGTCGCCTATGACAAGCCCTCTTTCGTTGTCCGGCATATAAGTGCTCTGCGCAAAAGTATTATTAAAATGAAATCCGGGATAGGCCTCCCAATCAGAGTCCAGTAAATACACAAAATTGTTCCTTGGATAATTCGTGAGGCCTGTTTCTTCAAAAAATTCGCTTTCGCTGTGTGTGAATAACTCCACGGCCGAAAGCCGGAATTTCTCGGTATCTATCCAATCCTGTTTTGAAGCGTACATCTGCCCTTTGTATCTTACCGTAGTCTCGCCGTCCGAAGACGGTATGGAGAAAGGGTCCATCTCGCCGGCCCAGAACGTGGTCTTTATGGGAGTGTCGCCGGAAAAAAGTTCCACGCCCCAGTATGATTGTGATTGCGTTTTTACGCCAGGTAGAGACATAAAATTATCCAGCATTTTAAGGGTAGTTTTACCTTTAGCGAAACTCAGGTGCTGGCCATCCTCCTTGAAAGTCCTTTTATCCGAGGTATCATAATCTTTCATGCTCAAATGGCCGAATACGTCTAAATCGAAGAGCTTACCGCTCAGATAGTATTCGTTATACCTTGTCCTGTGACGTGTCAGCATTTCTTCATAATATTTGAAGCTAGTATCCAGCTTTAGGTCCACGTCGCGGGAGTATTCGGGCGGAAGCAACTCGTTGCGCATTTCCCGCGGCAGTTCCGGTATGATTGTCCTGGGTATTTCCATTTTATTTTCTTCTTTAGGAGGTGCCGCCGGTTTTTCAACGGTAAAAGTCTCGAATTTTAATTTCTGCTGCCTTGCCACTTTTACCGAGTTATCGCTTGCATTGTATTCTGAGGTGATATCAAGGGCGTTTTCCATGGAATCCAGGCTAAGCATGAAAGCACCATCCAATAGCGCAAGCGGTCTCGGCATTGTCGAGAAATGCTTTTTATTCACAAGGGCATTCACGTCTCCTACGTTCATTTCCAAAGGAGTACCGTCGTAACGTATCACGACCACAGTCTGGTCTCCGGCTTTTAAGAATGTCAGGCCAAGCATCTTTGTAAATTCGTTCACAGGAACCCATATCTCGTTGCCTTTGCGAAGGCAGGGTGTGCTGAATTTATACCCTTTCCCTTCAAAAATAAAAATTATGTCTGGATCTTTGCGGTATTCCGAAAAGTCATACCCTGTAGGGGCATTTTTTCTGGACTGCACCCATTCGCCCTCTATCTGCGGTGCCTTTACGGCTACGTCCGGTATTATAGGCTTGGAAACCTTTTTTGCATCCGCGGTTTCCGGCACGATTTCTCCTTCTTTACTTTCAACCTCCGGCGCACTTTTTTCTACTTCGGCTGAACCTTCAAGCGCTTTACTGGCTGCACTCTCCGGTTCCTCCGGTGCAGTGGCTATCTCTTCGGGCGCGCATGCGGGTTTTTCGGGCTTGGCCGGTATTTCTTCCGGCAGGATTTCTTTCCCTTCCGGCATTTTTTTCTCTGTTTTCTCGCCCGCAGGTACCGTTTTTTCGGCAGTGCGCATGAAGGCGGCTTTCATGGCGCCTATTTTCCCTCCGGCTGCGCTTATAAATAACCCGAGGCCTTTTTTCATCCGGCTTAGGCGTTCCGAATTAACGAAACGCCCTCTTTCGGCTTCACTCAAAGCCTGTGTTCTTGAATGAGTTATAAAATCTAAAATAGAGCTTTTAAAATTTATTAAATACGGGCACGCGGCTTTGGGTTTTTCCGGCTTAACAACCGTTTTCTGCACGCTCCCGGATGGCCTTACCTTCTCTTCCGTAGAAGCGGGTTCACGCCTTAACGCAACACTTTTCTCTGCGGGCACTACTTTTTGCGGCGGTTTTTCTCCTTCAAAAGCGCCACTTTTCGCTTCCCTCCCCTTTCCCGGCGTTTTCTCTTCCCGGAGTTTATAAGAAATTGAAGTGGCGCTTTGCGGTTGTAGCCTCTCCTCTTGTGGAGCGCTTTTTTCAGATTCATATAAAATACCCGATTCTATCTCTTTTTCCAGCTTTTCTATCTTTTCCTTTACGCCTTCAATGCCGAGTTGGGCCATTTCCTTTGCTATGGAAATCCTGGGTCCCGATTCCGGGAATTCCTCTTCCAGCTCCTTGAGCGCGCTTAAAGCTCTCTTGTACTCCCTGAGAGAAATAAGAAATTTCTCCTTTTCCTCCTCTTCGGAAGCGTTTTTCATCATACCCGTGATGTCTTTCCATTTTTTTGAAAATAGTCTCGTTTTCGCGCTTTCCGCGTCATAACTGTCTATTTCGTTAAGACAGTCTGTCTTTCGTTTTTTTAAGAAAGCTGAAAGAAGAAGCGCTTCTTTATGGTCTGGTTTTTTCTCAAGAACAGATTCTACCCTTTTACCGGCTTCCGCGTATTCCTTAAGCGCCACATATAAGCGCCTTTCCTTCCTGTCGTTATCCGCCCTGTCTATTAACTCATATATTTCCCCTATTTTGTCGTCATATAATACATCTTCTCCGGCATATCCTCTGGCGTTGGCTATTTCCGATTTACACTCTTTTATTTTAGTCACTAAAAGTTCTTTGAGAAGCGATATGCGTCCGTTGGCGGGTTCGGAGGAAAGGATTTCATCTGAGGCGGCCATGGCCTCTTTATACTTCTGCAATGCCAAGAGATACTTCTGATCCGCAAAAAGGGAACTGCCCTCGTCGATAAGATCAAGAATATCCGTTACCTTTTCTTTGCTCTCGGCGTACAGGTCACAAGAAAAAAATGAGCATAACGCGAAACAGGCAACAAAAATAGCCAAAAATGTAGTTATGTACCTTTTTTTCATCTTAACATTTTTCGTATATTAAAAGGAGATTTTTTGTGCCAAGCATCTCATCTCCCCTGTTATCTCATAGCTGTGAGCGCTATAAAATTTTACCTTGTCTATTCTATCTTAAAAGTTGTTTGTCCCCCCAAATAATCTTTGCCGCCAAAATCTATAATGGCTTGCGCAACATACTCTCCTGGGGAGAGTTTTTTGCCTGTGTATCTTGTCAGAAACTGCTTGTTGGTATCAGGCAATACACCTGTTTTACCCTGGTTTAGCTTTAGCTCGTATAGTTCCGCCTTTGAAGAATCTATGATTTTTACGGTCCCTACAGGTCTTATAAGGACGTTGCCGTTATTTTTTATCGTACAAAGTACGTCAAATTCCCCGTTCTTGTCAGGGGTATCTACCTTAAGGTCCTGGAGTTCACCGTCGTATTTTTCCGTTCCCTTAGCCGTAAGCAAAAATATAGAACCGAGTCTTATGTTTATTGTAGCTCCTGATTTGCCCTTGAAATCCTCAAGCGGAGGCGACACTTCAAAAAATACGACTCCGTATCTGCCGCCCTTGGCGTTCTGGGGTATATTCACAACATAGCGCACCTTGGTTTCCTCGCTGGGTAAAAGGTCAAATTCAGTCGGACCTACCTTTATCCAATCGGATATGCTCCACGGCGTGGTACCTTCGGGCAAAAAATCATTGCTTCCGTCCGGAAGATACACGAGGTCATTAACGTATACTTTTACATGCATAGTCTCGTACTCGGCATAGTTAAAAACGCTTATGGTGCCGCCTTCTTCAGTGCCTGCGGCAATGTTTACCTCCACTCTGGGCGGGTCTATATTTATTTTGAAAGCATAGGCGTTATATTCCGTAAAAAAAAGTATGAAAAACGCGAGCGTAGCCGACACAACGGCTTTCCTTCTAAGAAATCCTATAAACCCTAGGATAAAATTCATAAAGCCTCCATCATTATAAACCTGATCTGGGCTGTATAAGCTCCGGCTGCCTGGTATTTCGGAATTTTAAGTTTATATTTCAATTTTATCTGAACCGTAGCGCCGGTATTATCCGCGCCTGAACTTATATATATCAGTACCGGCAATGTTGAAAAATGGCTAGGTTGTGATATGTTAGCTGTAAAAGAACCCTGGCCGTTACGTATTTCATCGACAACCCACTCAAAATTCTCAGCGGGTATGGTGTGCACCCCGCTTGTAAACGGTCTTAAAAGCTGCGCCTTAAAGTGCCATATTCTGTTGTTCGTAGATACGAAACTGAACATATGCTCGTAGCCCCCTCTTTCTTCCAGCGTTTTCTCTTCTCCCATATCCATGCGGCCAAAATCTATGGATCTTTGGTTGGGTTCTATTGTCATGTCAAAGGCGGCAAAGACAATCCTCGGCAATACGAGAAGCGCTATAAAAAGGGCTATTAGGAATTTCTTTATCATTGGTTTTCCTCCGTAATTATATAAGCCGCTCTCAAGTTGTATCTGCCACCCCGGGCTGAAGCAGGAAGTTCTAACTTATACTGCATCCGTATTAATACCTCCCTGCCCGCTTCGTCGTCAAGGCTGCTTGTGTAAAAGGTTACCGGTTTATCCGAAAATTCCTGCCAGTCCGTAACCGGGATACCTCTCCCATCCGTGTCGTATATTTTCCATTTAAAATACGAAGTGTCTATCTTGTTGCCCATAGGTCCCGTTACATCGCCTAAAATATACAGTTTAACTGTATATCGTATTCCCTTATTGGAAAGGCACTTTATAGTGTTATAATATGTGCTACCTTTCAGCGTTACGGTCTGGCCCGGCTCAACCATTCCGAACTCAAGGTAATTATTGTCAACTTCTATATTGAATGAAGGGTTAACTACAACTGAGGCAAAGATATCCTCGGTATCCTGGTCTGCGTAGGCGGAAAACATGGCCATAGGGACCACAAGTAAAACCAATGCATAAATATATCGCATATTTTTTGCTTGCCGTATACTTTTGTTTAATCGCATAGCTTTTTTCTCCATAACCCGCTTATTTTCGGTATATTACGTATTTTGGCAAAAATTTAAGAGTATTAAAAGTATATCATAAATAAAATAAAAATGCAAATTTAGCCCGAACTTGAAGCCAAGGCGATATTATAATAAAAGAGCGCTTTAAATTAAAGCGCTCAACAATGCAAAATGTTCGTGCTGCGCTATTTATTCTACGGCGCGGTGGTCATCGTGTATGTCACGGAAACCGTGTATGTTTTATCCGCGTCAAGTCCTCTTGGATCTACTGCGAAACTAAAAGTCGACAAAGTACCGAACGGCGTATTTACAGAATCCGTATTGCCGGCTGTATATATAGTCGTCGCCTCTTTTGGTATCGGGCGCCATCCCACATTAAAAGCCAGGCTTCCGTCTGCCGTTTTACCCGTGTTGCGGTTATAAGGCTGGTCATAATAGTATTTTACGGCAGCGTCCGGTATGCCTTCGGAATAAATGCCCTGTATCTTCAGATACCAGGCATCCCCTATATTGCTTACGCATACCACTCCCGTATCGCTTTTTCCGTCGTTTTCACTTCTGCCGTTAGGGTATACCATTGATTTTGTGGGGTCCACGTCGCTAAAGGGAACTGTGATAGAATACAATATGTTAGCGTCACTGTAAAACCCTATTGAAAAAACCGGCGTCACCGTAACATTCATGGTTGTGCTTATAGACTGGTCGAGAGCGATTACGTTTTGGAATGCGGCCATTAGTAAAAATATTGTAAGAGACACAACCCTTATGTAAAGTGTCTTTATATAAAACACCTATTATGCCACCTCCTTCCATGGATACATAAGACACACGGGTAGTTTAAGAACTTGGTAGTATTTATAATGGTGATCGGTGTGTCATAGCTGTAGTTTTGTGCTGATGCGTCTTTCTTTTTCCATAAATGTATGGATTTCCCACCTGTCTGCAATGCGCACAGGTTAAGACACACCAATCACGCCACTATATTAAACATACCTCTTATGCAAATCACGCTGAATTGCGAAAACATAGACTTATAATAACGATAACCGTTATTATGGGGTCTGTGTCAGCGTAAATATAAGATTACACGCCGCTGATCCGGGCGCTAAACCGCTGCCCGTTACGCCTATGCTCATACCGAAATATGTGCCATTTGGCGTATTGATCTTATCGAGACCGGACGTGTAAATAGTACCGTTCGGTATTTTCGGCCATGGATTTCCCTCGCCGGGTACCGGATTGGTCAACGTACCATTTGTAACAGTGCCGTCCACTGTAGGCTGCGGCAGATAATACAGCAATTTGCCGGCTAAAGAGCCGCCCGCTGTCGCTGTTTTCAAAAACCATTGGATGTTCTCGTTGCTCTTCACTATAATTCCTATATCCGGTTTCAGTGTGCTATGGTTGTCCAGATAGTTCAGGTCACTTGCCGGATCAACAGCAGCCGTTAAGCCAGAAGCTCCCGGATAGGAAACGTAAGTACCGTTTGTCTCAAATGCTATTGAGAACGTGCTGCCTACTGTTGCGTTTACAGTGGTCTGTATGGTCTGCGGTGTACCCGCATATACGTTGGCGATAGCCAGTGATAATGCGAAAATCGCCGTTATTCCTATTAGCAGTATCTTCCTCATTTTTTTTCACCTCCCTTCGCTATATCTTTTTAAAATTTTTAAATAAGTTGGTCTTTAAAACCACCTTTATTATAGCATGTTTTCTATAAAAGGTGGTCACAAGAGCGTAATAGTAAAGTAACAGTTATGTGTTAAGACAAGTGGCGATTAACTACAAGAGGCATTGTATCACAAAACATACGAAAACGCAACAAAAAAAGCAAATATTTTATGCCTTAACTACGGTGTAGTAGTAAAGGTATACTGTATTGTACAAAAATGAGCCGCGGTGGGGTCTAGCCTGCTGGGATTAATGGCAAAATCAAAAGTAAAAAGCGTACCGTAAGGTAAATTATTATTGTCATTGATTCCCGATGTATAAACTGTCGTTGACGCTGTAGGCATCGCATGCCAACCTGCGCCTTCGCTTATTACGCCGTCGGCCGATTGGTTCAATGTCCTGTTCCAAGGTTGCCATAGACCATATTTTATCTCGCCTACGCTTATTAGCGAACCTGTGCTTCCTTTTATCTTAAGATACCAAGCAACAGCGAGATTAGTCTTGCATAATAAGCCTATATCGCTTTTGCCGGAATCCGCCTCTCTCCCGTCGGACTGAACAAACGTCTTTGTCGGGTCCATTTGTGTGAATGGTACAGCTGTTGTGTAAAGAATATTCGGGTCATCCGTATAAAACTCCAGTGAAAATACGTCTTCAACGTCCACGCCGCCGGAAGCCAGCACGGTTTTACTCTCCGCAAAAACATACGCTGCGGCTGATAAGCAAGCGATAAGCGTTGATAAAGCAACTATAATGCATATCTTTTTCATTTAGCACCTTCTTTTATCATACCATATTTACCGCACACGATGGTAATCTTAGTGTAAAGATACGGTAAAATTAGTGTGTCGGTACAAAAATACGCCTAATGTATAAAAAAATGGCAAATCCGTATTTTATTCTGTCTTTTTAAGTTCTTCGTCGACGAAATGGGCAGCCTGATTAAGCGCTTCTTTGGCATTCATGCCCGCAAGTATTGTCCTCTGAATGGCCTGATCAACGAATCGCGTGCTCGCTTCCCACGTTACAACGGGGGGCGGCCCTTTAGCGTCCAGCGCCTGCATCTTCAATATTTCTTTGAAATCATCTTTTATAGGCAGTGTCTCCCAGGCATCCATGTTGGGCGGAAGATATGCGTCTTGCATTTCCTCTGCTTTTTTGTAAAATTTAATCTGGTTTTCCGGTTCAAACAAAAATTTTATAAATTGCCATGCCTCCTTTTTCATTTTTGACTGGGCAAAAACACCCATTATCCTGCCCCCTATAAACGCCGTGCTCCTGCCTGAAGGACCTTTGGGAAGCATGGCTATAGACCATTTGTCTCCGATTTCCGGCGCCTCCACGGCAAGGCTTACTATCTTCCAATTTCCGGAAATGGCCAGCGGAAAATCCCCCGTTCTTATGCCCTGCTCAACCGGAATCTGTGTTTTTGGCATATCGAATTCATTGTAAAGGTTTGCGAAAAATCTCATTCCACTCGCAGCCTCCTCCGTATCAAGCGTACACCGGGTAAAACTTTCATTATAATAATCCCCTCCTGCCTGCCATAAAAAAATAGAATACCCTATCCAGTTAAGGGACCCCCAGTCAAAAATCATGCTCTTTCGGTCTTTGTTAAGTTCCTTCAAAATGTCTACCAACCCGGACCATGTATCCGGCGGAGTTTTAATTATGTCGTTTCTATAATACAAAACGTGTTCTGTCATATCAAATGGTATACCGTATATCTTTCCTCTATAGTTTATGGATTTCCACATGCCGGGGAATATCTTTTTTTTGATAGTGTTTACGTCTTCGGAAAACGCCTCCCGCAAATCAATCATAACGCCCAGGTTTCCGAATTCCGTACCCCATGTAAGCCCCATAGTGCCGATATCGGGAGCTACTCCGCCTGCGATAGAAGTTAAATATTTGGAATGCGCCTCCCCCCACGAAATCGCCTCGCATCTTACCCTTACGCCGTTTATTTTATAGAATTCTTTTCCTATTTCATTTACGCTCATCGCCTGCGTTTCGGAACCGGCAAGCCACATAACAATTTCTTTTTCCGGCTCTACGGGCTTGCCGCAGCCGGATATAAGAAAAGCTATAATAATACAGGCGGAATAAACGATCTTTTTCATCTTTTGTATTTTAGTTTATTTTCGCGAAAATTTTTTGTATCACAAGCGCGCCGGCGCCCACTGCTACGGTATCTTCGCCTAAGCTCGCCGGAATAATCTTGACAACCCTTGTGGCCTCTTCATATCCCCAGTGTCTGGCCGCGCTCTCAACGGCATCAAACAAAACATTTCCCAACTTCTCGATACCTCTACCTATGACAACAGCCTCGGGATTAAAGAGGTTAATGAGATAGGCTATTTTTGCTCCCAAATAATTGCCGGCTTCTGCCAAAAATTTTATCGCTGTTTTGTCTCCGTCTTTGGCGGCTTTGGCGACAATATCTAAAGTGATCTTATCCGGGCTGTTGTTTGTAAGTTCCGAGATTTTGGATTTTACTTCTTTATTGCTTTCCAAGTAAAGCCTTGCGTATGCGGGAATGCCCAGATCGATACCCCTTGACCTAAGACAACAACCGTAGTTATATCCCTCCCAGCAGTGTAGCGGAGATTCTCCGGGAGGGTTTATATTCAATTCACCCGCACTTTTAGTGGCGCCGTAATACAGCTCTCCTTTTATAATCATTCCCACGCTCGAATCGGAACATACAAACAATATGTTTTCGACGCCTTCCTCAAGGCCTATGCCCGCCCATTTCTCACCCAAAGCGGCGACCATAGAATCGTGCTCGACTATGCTGGGCATGCCGAATTTTTCCTCTACGGTCTTCTGTATGGATGTATAGCTTATCGTTCCTCCGTTTTCAACGGCATACCGGGCCGTTCCCTTGTACCTGTCAAGGGGCCCCCATATGCCGAAACCTATCCCTTTTATTTTGCTTTTATCTACGCCGCCTTTTTTTATAAGCGCGGAAATAAGTTTTATTATCCTTTCGATAAATTTATCCTGCGGTTCCTGTACCTTTTCTATCTTCTCTTTGGCTACGATTTTTGAAGACATGTCTAAAAGACATGCTATCATATAGGTATCCTCCACTATGTGAGGCGCGCCTAAATCCACCCCTATGCTATATCCAAATTCCTTATTAAGTTTCAAAAGCTCGGGACGCCTGCCACCGGTAGAGACGTCCAGGCCCGTTTCGTGCACAAGGTCGTTTCTTACATATGAATTCACATAGTTTGAAATCGTTACGATGTTAAGGCCTGTTATTTTGGATATTTCAGCACGCGAAACCTCTCTTTTACGCCTTATAGTGTCCAGTATATCCAGGTTTCTTCTTTCCTTTTCCGTTATGCGCTCTTCCTTCTCCGGAAATTCTTTCATGAAACCTCCTTTGCTGTGTTATCGGAATGTAATGTTTCGCTTACACAGCGTAACTTTAACGTAATCCTGTTTTTAAGTTCGGTTCTAACTTCAGCAAAAATTTTTTTACAGCCGTATCGTGCACGGCCAAAGCGAAAGGAATGGTCCACAGGCTCATGTTTCTGACATACAATTCTCCGTCTCCCAAAGAACCGTCATGCGCGAACACCACATCCGGCTGGGACCAGACATTCCGTTTTCTGTGTACAAGATTATCCCAGGTTTTACGCGAGATTGCGAGCGCCTCTTTAGCAAACCCTTCATATATAGCAAGAGCGCATACCGCGTAAGTTTCGCCTACCCATATATTTTCGGCGTGATAGCTGGACCTGTCTATCTTACCGTCAGGGTAAACCGAATTCACTATACCAAAATCGCTCTTTTTGCCGTTTAGGTTAAGTATTTTTCTCACGGCTTTTTTTACTTGTTCTTTCGGCAGTATATAACCCAGATTCAAAAGGTGCGCATACCACTGCCCGTTAAGCTGGCCGGCGGTACAAGCCGTATAACACTCTTTCCTGCTTCTGCCCGCAATGTAATACGATCCGTTCCACAGCTCTTTTTCAAAGGATTTTCTTCCCCTTGTAAAATAATCCCTGCACTCTCTGTAAAAAACGCCGTCGTCCATAACCTTTGCCATTTTCATGGACGCGAGCAGACTTGCCAGGAATATGCTTGAGGAATATGAGTTTGTTCCGTAAAAATTCCAAAGGTCGTAGGTTTGGTCCTTCCCCTCGTTGTCCGGGAGGCCGTTTCCGTCCTTGTCCTGCAAGAATTCCCACCTAATAGCTTTTTTAACGCTGCCATAAATGTCCTTCAAAAACTTGCGGTTACCGCTCCAAAGAAAATTTCTATATGCCATAAGGGCGTATTTGGTGGACAGATCCTTCCATGGATGACCCGCCGTGGTACCGTCCGACGGACACCCTATCTGTGACTTGCCTAAATCGTGAGGAATTCTGCCGTCTTTTTTCTGAAATCTCTTAAAAAGTAGCATGGTGTTATTTTCCAGTTCCGGGAAAAAGAGGGCCAGAGCCATCGTACCGTAATATCGCACGTCCAGCGAGTCTATAAGCGGCCACTTAACGGGATTTTCATACATGGCAAATTTATTGTCTCTCGTCCACCAGCTTGTCGATGGTATAATCGAAAGATAATTAACGAGACCGTCTTTAAGCCAATTCTCTAGCGGCGCTTTTTTTATGGTTTCCTGCCATTTTTTTATACCGTCCATAAATGTATCTTTTTGCCGGCTTATATAGACGGCTACATCCCAAGAATTTTTGAAACGATTCTGGTACATATGCCCAAGGTAATGGTTCGGCATAAACCAGGTATAATAAAAGGGCGTCTCCCTTTCTTCTCCTTTTTTTAGAATAAATTTAACAGCCAGGGCCGCCATCCATTCGTCACCTTCGCCCTGGGTTATTTTTGAAAAGCTCTCGTTAGGCAGCTCCCCGTTTTCGCTGAAATATCTCCATATATCAAATCTGCGGTCTTCTATGTTCCCCCGAAAATTCTCCCTTACATAAGACCACTCACCCTGATAAGTAACGCGGCCTTTATTCTCGGTCGTAAGCGATATATTGCCGTACGCACCGCCGTCCCACGGATGTGGATTGTTTTTGTAAAAATTTATGCCTATGAGTTTCTTTTTTTTTGCTACCTTGTTATAGCGCCCAACGTTCCATTCACCAACGGCATTTATACCGGAAGCCATAAGCGAGACCGTTATGTCTTTATTGGTGGTATTCTTTACTCGGAAGATATAAATTGCGCACGGAAGGGCCGAGTCCCTGCTGTCATTTTTAATAAACGGGGAAAAGGCTGTTAGGGAAACGTCCACTTTAAGATCTTTGTCTTTAAAAAATAGTTTTGCCACGGGAAAATCAGCGATAAATTCTATCTTGCTGACAGTGGGACATCTATCGATGGGGGCGGTCTGTAAGAATTTGCTTACCCTGTTGCCGTCTTGTTCCGTAAATATGGCGAAGGGGTTGGCGACCCTGTAGTCGCCGGCGGTGCCGGGCCTGAACCAGTGTAACTGCCCTAACGGCTTTTCCCAATTGTTCAATCCCGTAAATACACCTCTTGTACCGTCTGGAAAAATTTGCAATATCCCACAGCCTATACCGCCAATAGGCATACCGGATATTACCTTATCGGAAGAAGTATATTTTATTGCCATATTCTATAAACACTGATTTACACGGATTTTTTTACTGATTTGCACGGATTATCCGTGCAAATCAGTGTTCCAAATCTGTGTTAATCCGTGTCAGCTACCGAGTGTCGCTATTACTCTGTGGACTTTTTTGTCTCCAAAGTCGGGCACTATATTACCGTTTATAGCCCTTCCGTCCACCGTTAAGGTTTTTACGCCTTTGGATAGACTGCGCGGGTTTCTAACTTCTATCTTATAAATCGCGTTACGGAACTTTCTGCAGACGTTAAACCTTTTCCATCTTCTCGGAATGCACGGGTCTACCATCAAACCTTTATATTCCGGTTTTATGCCCAATATGTATTGTGATATAGCCACCATGTTCCACGCCGCAGTCCCGGTAAGCCAGGAATTCCTGGCCTTTCCAAAATTAGGATTGTCCCTTCCTGTAATAAATTGTGAATATACATAGCATTCGGTCTGGTGAACATCGGCTATCGCATTTTTTACCGGAGGAAGGATTTTTTTGTAATACTCAAAAGCCCTGTCGCCCCTGCCTAATATAGTCTCCGCAATCATGGCCCACGGATTGGAGTGGCAGAATATGCCGCCGTTCTCCTTTAGGCCGGGGGCAAAAGTAGTTATAGCGCCCAGAACGGGGTCAAAATTCACGTATGCGGGCGCCATAAGCATAATACCGTGCTTTGTGTCAAGGTGTTTCTTTACCATGTCCATAGAGATACGGGCCCGTTTTTCTTCGGCTATTCCGCTCATCACGGCCCATGTCTGTGTATTAAGATAGATTTTACCGTATTTATTCTTTTTGGAGCCTACGGCCTTCCCGAATTTATCGATACCTCTTATAAACCACTGTCCGTCCCATGCTTTTTTATTAAAATTATTTTTTACGCGCCCCAAAAGTGCTTTGTACTTATTTATATCCTTTTGTTTTTTTAAAAGTTCGGCCAGTCTTATAAA
This sequence comes from Candidatus Omnitrophota bacterium, assembly GCA_016927795.1. GTDB lineage: Bacteria > Omnitrophota > Gorgyraeia > JABMRN01 > RBG-13-46-9 > JAFGLX01. The sequence continues at coordinate 5,533 of JAFGLX010000151.1, read as the reverse complement.
TTCTTTTATCGCCAGATAGTGGAGTTCCGGCACCCATGTCGTTTCCGCCACTTCGTTGTCAGTGCCTAAATTAAGGCAGTCGTTCCAATCGGCAAATCTCATAAGTGTGAAATTTTGGGGCCCTTTTTCGCTTTCAACAAAATCTATGGCCTTTCTTAGATGCTCATACATCGGTTCGCCTCTTCCGTCTACATATTTTACGCGTTCCTTCATAAAAGCTATATCTTTTGTTTCCTTAACATATCCGGCTGTCGCCAAAATAAGCCATAGCGGGTCATCCGAATAGCCTCCCTTTTCACCGCTCTTGGTAAGCGGAAAAAATTTATGGTAGCTTGAGCCGTTTTTAAACTGGTTCGAGGCCAGTTCTTTTATTCTCGTCTTTACTTTTTCCGGGATACCGTGGACAACTCCCAGAGTATCTTGATTAGAGTCGCGGAAACCCATGCCCCTGCCTATGCCAGCTTCATAGTAAGAGGCGAACCGCGACCAGTTGAAAGTCGTCCTGCACTGATAGGGGTTCCATGTATTAACCATAATGTCGACTTCCGGGTCCGGCGTCTTCGCCTCGAACCGGCCCAGAAACTCATTCCAGTGTTTTTTCAACTCTTCAAACTTTTTAAAGACGGCTTTTTGTACCCGGTACTTCTTTATCACGGAACGCGCTTTTTCCTTTTTTTCGGCAACACCCAGCATAAAAACCGCGTAATCGGTTTCGCCGGGGCCCAGCTTAACGTCAAGAGAAACGCTGGCTATAGGGTTCCCGCCCGAAGAAAACGAGTTAAAAGATTTCCCCCGCTCCACGGCTTCCGGGTTTTCCTCGGAACGGTACCGGCCTATGAAAGTTTCTCTGTCGCAATCGTGTCCCGAAGTATTTTTTGTACATGCAAAAAACGACAGGTTGAAACGTTCCGCTTTCGGCGCGTATTCTGTCTCGTGGAAAATCGTGTTTTTCTCAAAAACGGCTTTTGCTATATTAAGGGTATACTGAAAATCCGTCATATCCATTTCGGCGTGCCAAAGACAGAATTCCAGGTAGGTAAAAATTTTGAGCTTCCGTCTTTTTCCGGATTTATTCGCTATCTTAAATACCCAGAATTCCACATTTTCGCCGAGCGGTACAAAATAAGTTGTCTCCGCAGATATTCCTTTATATTCGGATTTTATCTTTGTGTATCCGAGCCCGTGCCTGCATTCATATTTGTACTGGGACGCTGGGGCTCTGGGGCTCTGGGGCTCTTTAATGACCGGCTGCCATGTGGCGGACCAATACTCTCCCGTTGAGGTATCTCTTAAATATATATATCTTCCGGGGCGGTCCGGCGGTATGTTGTTATACCTGAACCTTGTGATTCTCTTGTCCTTGGGGTCCATGTGGAAGCTGTATCCGCCTGCGGTGTTTGATATAAGGGCGCAATATTCTTCGCTGCCCAAATAGTTTATCCAAGGCGTAGGCGTATCAGGCTTCGTAATTACGAATTCCCTGTTGTCCGGGTCGAAATAACCGTATTTTGCCATCTTGCTCCGGAGCGTTAGTACACCAGGACGCCGGTTACCGGTGCTCTGGTCTACTATTTGTTTATCCTTTTCTTATAAAGTTCTTCTATGTAATCCTGCGCAGGTTTATTTTGAGGCGTAAAACCCCTGTTAAAATTCCCACCCATTCTTTCATCGGTACCCCAGCTCCACCAATAGGCGCCATAAAACCATTCTTTATCCCAAAACGTATCTACAATAGCCTTGTAACAATCTCTCTGAAGCTCTAAATCCACCGCCGGTCCCGGCACATGTTCCCAAGGTTGACTTGCCGCGCTTATAGAGCTTCTGTATCCTATTTCCGGGAATATAACGGGCTTTTGGATACGATTTTGCCAATTTTCTATTTCCGGGACCCACCTTTCCCAAGCCTGCACAAGCTCTTCGTAGCTGGGCCTTTCCTTACCGGAAAGAGGAAAATAGGCATCTATCCCTGCGTAATCCAAGGCATCCCAAAATCTTATCTGCAGATATTCATCCTGCCAGTTGGCGGCATAAACAAGTTTCCCTCTATAGGCCTTCCTTACGGCCTTTATAATTTCTCTCCACTGCTCCGGATGGTCAGCCGTAGAACCCGTAAGCTCGGTTCCCACACATAACATCTCGACTTTCTTTTCGTTGGCTATCTTCGCGTAGTGCAAAATAAATTTCCTGTAGCTGTCAAACCATTTTTCCCAATCCGTTTCGCGAACGCAGGTTATTTCCCCTCTCCATCCGCCCGCTTTAACGCTTAAAAGGTCGAGGTGCGGTTTCAACATAACCTTAAAACCCAGGGAATGCGCCTTGTCAATGGCATGGATAACACTTTCGTCCGAAGGCGTTTTGGAGGTAGGGAAAATATCCGTCGAAAAGCAATTATCCTGATACCACGTTGTTATCACAGCGACCCATTCGGCGTTTACTGCTTTTAATTTTTCGAGCGATTTGTCGGAGCTTGACGAACTGTATGCGACTTTGCTCCATGTCGTATAACACATCCCTTTCTGAAAAACCGGACCGGATTTGTTTATGCCAATGAATTTTAATACGCCGAAAATTCCACCCAATAAAATAAGAAGTACGGCGGCTGCTGTGGAAATCGTAAATACTTTTTTCATCTCGTTCCTCCGATAATAAAAGCCAAGCTAAAAAAATGCTTTTGATAAGGTCTGTATTTTATTATACCCTTAGCGAGAAACCGCCTCTTCGCAAACTCCCCAACCGCAAAAACAAGGTTACGGCGATATCTTATATAGTGCGCGTAATTATTATTTGCCTATTCGAATGTTGTCTATATAAATAGGCCCTTTATATACGGGGCTTTTATTAGACTCTACCCTTACCATTACTTTTCTCACGTCGTTAGCAAAGTCTTCGTCCGGGGCTATTTTTTTCCAGTCGTAACTACCCTGCTCTATGTTCGCGTTTATAGTGATCCACTCGCCGGGCACAAGAAGTATGGAACGTGTCATTTCCGTAAACTTCCAGCTATCCTCGACAGTTAGTATTATCTTGCCTCTTAAGCCAAGAGGGGCATTTTTCGGTATATAAACGTCGACTGCTATTTCCCTGTAAGGGCTTAAATCTAAAAATTGTTCCACTTCCACTACCGCCGCGCTCCAGATGCCGCCCGGAAAATCACAATCCATCTTTAAACTGAATTTTCCCTCGCTTGCCACATCGCTTGATACCTCTACGCTGCGGCCCACATGATCGTCTTTATCCAGCGCCCATTCCGGTATATCCCAGCCTTCCAGCCTATTCTCAAAACTGAAAAGCACTTTTTCCTCGGTAATTTTGCTTGTGGAAGAAGGGCTGCTTTCAGCCCTATCGCCGGAAGTCTTATGACTTTCGCTCATAAGGCCGGCTTCTTTTCTGGGTTCTTCTCTTTTGGCACAGGATGTAATAGTAAATAAACATGTTACGCATATCAAAAAATATATAAAAGTATTACGCATAATTTTCCCCTTTAGAATCTGGTCAGCATTGATAAATAAGGCAGCATAGCTTGTTGACGCATGCGAAACTTTTATTTTGGATTATATGATTCGATACGTCGACAAGCTATACTTGTAAACTTGTAACTTATTCGCCCAATACTATATTATCTATATAAATCGGGCCGTTGTAAGCGTCCTTATTAGACGATATTCTTATGGCTATTTTTCTGACATCCGCCCTGAATTCATCCGTAGGTTTTACCTGTCGCCAATCGGTACTACCCGCTTTAAGGTTTGCTGTCAGATTAGCCCATTCTCCCGGTACGAGTTTGACGGAGCGGCTCATTTCTGTCCATTTCCATTCGTCTCCAACCGTCAATATAATCTTGGCCTTTAGGCCCTTAGGCGCGTCTTTCGGCAGATATATATCGCAGGAAATCGCACCGTAAGGCGTCCAGTCAAAAAATTCCGCGACTTCCAATATGGCGCTGCTCCATTTGTCGCCGGGAAAATTTACCGTAAGCTTTGCGCTGGATTTGCCTTCCCTTGCAACATCTCCGGATAACGAAATATCTTCGCCGACATAGTCATCCTGCTCATAAGCCCAATCGGGGATTTCCCAATTTTCGAGTCCGTCTTCAAAATTGAAGAGAACCTTATCAGCCGAAAACGCATTTCCTGACACAACGAATGTCGCCATAACGAATATAGTTGCGATTAGGAACATTTTCTTCATAGTTTAACACCTCCCTTTTTCTGTCTTTATAGTCAGACGGCGCCAAACCGCCGTCTTGAAACTGCAGTTACAGTCAACCTGTATTTCCTCTGTATTATCCGTAACAACCGGAAAGATGCCGGTTGTTACGAGGAAAATGTCACCTGTTATACCATTTGCGCAATACCCCTTCAGCGAGTTTGCCTCTTATTGAAAAACCCAAAGGACTCCATCTCTCCTGCGGGAAGTATTGCCACAGATATAAACCTTTAAACCAGCTGCGCGCGGTAAGAACGGTAAAAGCCGCGTTAAGAGCGTCTGCCTGCTCTTTCTGGTCTTCCGGGTTAGTAAGCGTAGCCCACGGCTGCTTATTGGTGCCGTCGGAACTTACATAACCTAATTCGGTAAATATAATTTCTTTATTCAAGTTGCTATCTTTCAGCCATATTTCTATTCCGTCGGCCACCCTGTTCCAGGCCGCCACAAGCTCTTCTTCGGTAGGATCATTTTTATCGGTGAGAGGAAAATAGGCGTCTATGCCGATAATGTCCGTCATGTCCCAGAACGGGACGTACTTATATTCGCTCCAGTTGGCTGAATAAGTGATATAACCGCTATAAACTTCTTTTATGGCGCTTATGATGTCTCTCCATTCTTTTTCCCAGCGCTCGGAAGTGGTATTTTCAAGTTCGGTTCCTGCGCAGAATATGTCTACATCGTTTTTCTGGGCAAGCTTTGCGTAATGAAGAATCATATTTTTATAGCTTTTGAACCAATCGGCGCTGGCCATTATATCCATTCTCATAGTGCCGTCAAGGCAATCAACGTGCGGTTTAAGCATTAGTTTAATACCTAATAAATGCGCTGTTTTTATAGCGTGCTCTATTGATTCATCGCTCGGCGTATCGCCTCCTTCAAAATCGTGTATCACTATATCTTTCGAATCTACGCTCTCTTGATACGTGGGTACCACTATCGCAATATGCCTTACGCCTAACTTTTGTAAATAAACAAGTGTTAAGTCCGACGGCAGGGAACCCAATTCTCCGTAACTCCACGAAGTATACACAATGCCTTTATGAAATTCCCCCGGGTTGAGTTTTCCTGGATTTCTTTTGAGCTCGGCAATGGCCTTTTCCAATTCCTCCTGCTTTTCCTGAATATTCTCGCCTATGACTCTTTCTTTTTCCCCGGGATTAAGATTTTTCGGACCATACATCTCAAATTCCCACATTGAAATTCCCCATTCGAGGTTAGCCCTTTTAATGCCTATAATCTTTACATAGCGAGCCTTAACCGGACTAAAATTTATTTCATCGGTCCCGCCGTCCTGGTTATTTAAGGCAATCAATTTTTCCCATTGTTT
>JAFGLX010000150.1 GCA_016927795.1 Candidatus Omnitrophota bacterium | reverse complement strand
TATCTCCAGGGTTGTGCCTATGGCGGAAAAAATCTTCTGAACCGCTTCCTTGTCTTTCACCATTTTGTTATGGCTGAGGCACGTTATGCTTTTCCCCGCCAGGGCGGCGAGGTTAGGCATGGCTCTCGTCACGGCGATTTTTTTGCGCAAGAAAAACTCTATTTTACTTATGGTAACCCCCGCCATGATGGAGATGAGATGCTTGTGGGTATTGAGTTCGGCCGCGATTGAGCTTATAAGCGTGCCCGCTTCCTGCGGCTTTACGGCTATTATAACGAAATCGCATTTTTTCGTAACATCCTGGTTCGACGCTACGCTTATACCGAACTTCTTATAAAGCTCTTTTACCTTGGATGGGTCCCTGTCGCTTATAAAAATATGGTTAAACGGGAGTATCCTCTTGGATATAATGCCCCTGGCAAGAGCGCTTCCCATGTTCCCGCAACCGATTATTCCAAGCTTCATAGTTACATCTCGTAGAAATTAAAAGTTAAAAATGAAAAGCGAAAAACCATAGCTTAAAACTCAAAACTTTTTCTTACCTTTCAAAGTCAATATACTCGAACCGAGAATATTTGCCAATTCGTTCGTTTCTCCTATCAAATATTCAAGCTGGGGACCGCTAATTTTCTTTGCATCCTTTAATAATCCGAGCCAATATAAGCTTTCATTTGCAGATTTGAGAGAGTGCGTAAAGAAATTTGTAAAATCTCTTTTTGAACTTGAAGCTTTTGCTTCAATAATATTTGCACCTATTGATGTAGCGGAACGCAACAATTGCCGCAGCAATGTTTGTGTTGACGGATCGCTTGGTAAGCTGTCTAAAAATTCGATAATTTTGATAGCATATCGGTATGTCCTGTCCTTAAGTTCGGTTTTCACTTTTGAGTTTTGGTTTTGCATTTTTAGCTTTGCGTTTTGAGTTTCCTCGTCATTGTTTAAATATCGCCCTTCCTATCCGCACCATAGTCGAGCCTTCTTCGATAGCAACTTCGAAATCCTGCGACATGCCCATCGAGAGCTCTTTAAGGCCGTTTGCGTCCGCCAGTTCTTTAAGTTTCTTAAATACCGGCCTTGTTGTTTCTGCGTTATCCGTAAAGGGCGCCATGGTCATAAGGCCCCTTATTTTCAAATTCCGGAAAGTTTCCGCTTCCTTTAAAAAAGCCTCAATCCCTTTCGGCTGCACGCCAAATTTGCTTTTTTCACCCGATACGTTGACCTCTATGAATATGTCCTGCACCTTGCCGTTTTTCCGGGCTTCCTTATTCAGAATCTCCGCCAGTTTTGCGCTGTCTACCGAATGAATAACGGAAAAAAGCTTTACGGCTTCTTTCGCCTTATTCGACTGCAGATGCCCTATCATGTGCCAGGTAAGAACGTGCGAATCCAGGCTCTCTTTCTTTGCCAGGGCGTCCTTCAGGCGGTTTTCGCCTATATCCCTAACGCCCTCTTCTATAGCCTGGAGAATCTCATCGATACCGGCCTCTTTTGTAACAACCACGAGCTTTATGGCGTCCGGCGCACGGCTGGATTTTTCTGCCGCCTTGCTTATACGTTCTCTGATACGCGCTAAATTTTCTCTAACCATTTTGAGTGTATAAAGTAACATATAATTTTTGTGATGTCAATTGAAATGACTTAAGACGGATTCGCAGGCGAATAATGACCAATGACCAAGTTGGAACTTGTGATTTGTCCCGAATATAGAATTTTCTCTAGAGTTACTTCGGGATCCCGCTACACGTAAGTAATAGCGGGAGATATTCATTCGTCATTGGCCTGCCTGCCGGTAGGCAGGGGTTTGGGTATTGGGATTTTTACGATATCTGTGTAAAACCGTGTGAATCAGTGTTTAAGAATCCGCGCTACAATAGGAGCGTAGCATGATATTAGAGTGACGATTGTATCGCCTTGTCGGCTTTTTGGTATTGGATGAGGTCCGGGGTTAACGGCTTCGGTATAGGCAGCACTAATGCTAACTTATTGAAAGTATTCATATATTCTACAGCAACGACTGTAAGGTCGTCGCGCAATTTCGCGAGGTCCACACTTCCTTTTGTCATCAGGTCTACGCAGCTCACCACCTTTTCTATAAGAACGTTTATTCTGTCCGACGCCTCTTTCTTGTACCGTTTCGAATATATAAGGTTCGCAAAATGCCGGCCTGCCAGCATCTGCCATGAAACCGGCAGGAATTCGCCCTTTAATCCTACCAGATAGGAGAGTTCGTCAAGTTCGTTTCGCGCACGTTCCGAAAACACCCATGTAAATATTATCTCGTTCGGGCTTTCATTTCTTCTTCTCTCCAGTATTCCTTTAAATGTGCGAAGTCTCTCCAGATTCTCCGTGGATGACGTCCCGTCATCCACGTAAATGACGTACTTGACGTTCCCGACAGGCTCACACTCAAGAAGTCCTCTTTTTTTGAGTATGTTTGTATCGACTTTCCTCGCTATAACATCCCACTCGTTTGCAAGCTGTTCTTTCACGACTTTGTCAATTGCCGTCTGGGGGTCCGCTTTTATAACCAGGCCTATCGTGCATGGTTTTGTCAAAAGCGGCGTTTTCTCTGCGCCGTTCTCTCCTGTTAGCATATCGAGCATCGTTTGCGCGGTTTCGGTAATATCTGAAGGTGGGATTGTCTTATTCAAAACGGCAGGGTAATTTTCAATGGCCCATATATTTGTGGAGTTACCGACAAACAAGGCTTCATTATGGCTGCTCAAAGTCCGCAGGTTGTCGGCAAAAGCGGAATGTCTTTCGGTATCTTTACCTCTCTTTCCGTACCTTATACCCCAGTCGTCTGTTTCAGCATTAGAGATATAAACCGCATCCAAAAGCACGCCGTTTTCGTTCATCCAATCGACAATCGCGTTAAACGGCGCCTTGTTTCGATTATCCGCAACAAAATAAAGTATCCTTCCTTCAAGAAACATCCGTTTTACCGTATCGAATTTAGACAAGTCCGTAGCCCAACTTACACGGTCGGCCAGCCAGTTCTGTATTTTATTTTTATCGTGATACCACAGATATCCTCCATCATATATTACATTTTTTACCCGTTCACAAAAAGACTCCCTGAACTCATCCGGACTTATGTCGGGCGATTGGTCGAATATTTCGTGTATCTGGCGGAATATCTCGATGGTTCTTGGGTTAATATCCGGGATAATGGCGAAAGTCGGCTTCGTAATCGAGGCGATTTCCAGATTTAACATGCCTGAAACGCCGATATAGATGCTCGGAATTTCGGCGTCTATGCGGGGATAGTGTTCGGAAGCCAAAAACCGTAGAAGCTCCGAGGAGCATGGCAAAGATATTTCATTGCTAACTACAAAAGGCAGCTCATCTACACCAGGCTCTTCCATATCTTTTAACGTGCCTTTTAGTTTCGCAAAGGAGCGTATGGCATCCTCCATATTTACGGTCTTTCTCGCGGCAACGGCGGCCAATCTTCGTTTTCTAAGGATTTCTGCAACCGCGTAACTACCGGCAGGAAATCCTGACCACTCGGGTCCGGTATGCGCCATACCTGCCGCCGGCGGCGGTTCGGGTAGCGACGTTTCGTCACCCGTTCCGGCGCCTGGGGTCGCCTGCGATGTCGATAGACTTTCCGGCATGAAAATCTCTTCCCTGCTTTTGAAAGTCTTGCAATACACGTTATCCGCCACCGCTTTTAATTTTTCCTCTAGCTCCATATACTTTTGAGGAGTGCGTATATTGTCGTACAATCTGTCAAGCCATTGGTCCGGGTCCGTGATTTCACGGCCGAAAAGCTCCGTACTGAAAATACGCGCCAGATGAAATGCGGCAAAATTATATCCCTTACGTTCGTTTTGCTTACGCTCAAGAAAAGGTGCCATGTCAATCGCAACAAGGTCGTACAGGGGGAAATTTAACCGTCTAATTTTTTTGATTTTAGACTCGAGCTCCAGTATTCCATGAGTAAGGTTCCAGACCTTTTCCTCATAATCCCCTTCTAACCCTGTTTCAATAATTCTCCTTATAATCGGGTCTTTTACAGTCCTCATAAGCCTGTGCAGGGTTTCGCCCGGCCTGTGCCTGCGAAATCCTCCCTCGCCAAGGTCGTCGATTAAATTATGATAGTCGCAATGAAAAAGTTCCTCTTTAATGCAATCATCTTTTAGGCCCTTGACAGCATTCTCAAGAGGCAACGGACCTAAAGCATAGGTCTGCATAACCAGTGAAATAAAGCCAAAAAGCTCCCCTCTCTCTATCGTTGCTAATGGCCGTATGTTCATACTGCGGCCTTCCCTAAACTGAAATTTCCAGGCGTCCCCGGCTTGCCGTGCTGCATTAGTAATTACCTCTTCCCCGCTTGTAGAAAAGAAAAATCCTATATTACGCATGAAGGAAGATACTGCGATTCCGGCTTCGTGTGATTCGTACTCGATCGTATATAACGGAACGGTCAGGCCACCCGGAGTTTTTACCTCCTCTTTTTTTAAAATACTACATACCCTCACTCCTCCCTTTGTGGCCAGGATACACATGCCTCGCGGTATGAACACCTCGTTATTGATACGAGCGTTTACAATGCTAATAAGATCAAAAGAAACACTCTCACAACCGGGCTCCACAATATCCGAAACGTCAAATTCCGGAGCAAGTTGCCGGACTTTTTCTACTGCTTCATATACCTCGCGCCATGACACACCTTCACGCATAAACTGTTCATCGAGTCCGGCAAATTCGGTTGTATCCGATTCAAGGTAAACTCTATAGATCCAGAATTTCAAATCGAATTCGGGAGCCTTCGGGTCAAGGCGCCGTTTTTCCCAAAGCTCCTCTAGGAGAGGTAAAATTCCTCTTGCATGTTCTTTATTTACCGACAGTAAGCGCCCTTGGACTTTTTTCAGGGAGGGCTTTTCGGCTTCACCCAAAAGCCTCATTATGCTTCTTATTTGCGGCTCAACCTTTTTCCAAACCTTCCTGCCCGTTTTTTCAACAATCTTTTGTCTGAGAAATTCTATTTCTTTCAGCATGCGGCCCTCAAGGTAATTTTGATCGAGCTGTTGCGCTTTGCTATCTCTAACTTGTTCCTCAGCTATCTTCCCTACAACAGCAATGCCCGGCTTATCTTCCTTATTTTCTGAATCGTCCGCGTTGTCTTCTGTGGGTGGCAACACTCCCTTTTCTCGGTCCGTTTCCATTTGTGTTTCTATTTTAGCAAGTTCAGCGTTATGGGCTTCGCGTAAGCTTTCTATCTCATGCTGGACCGCGGCGATTTCCAGTTTTAGTTTGGCTTCTTCGGGAGTGGCGGATGCTTTCTCTTCCTGTGATGAAATTCCAGCTGAAGCGGAAGTGGAGGCCATTAATCTGTCGTAGAGAGGGCCTGCGATTTCTTCAAAAATACGCACTAAGTCATTATCGAGGTACCGCAACGTCTTTCCTTCCAGCCTGTCTTCATCCCAATATCGCGCAAAGAAAGGCATCGCGTTATTTACGGCCGTCGCCCTCAAGAGACGGCCCTCTCCGATTAGTGCCTTGTCTTCGGCCGTAAAATACCCATTTACAACTTCCTCCAGAGGCGCAGGGCTTATGCCGCACAGTGAAACCATAGTCTGATATACCTCTAAAGGACCTCCATGGACCACCAGTTGAAACGTGCTAAAATAAAACGAGCGAAAATCATTGAACATGCGGAGTATAAATTCTTCTCTTGTCATGTTGCGGACTGTCCTGGCATTTGTGAAATCGTAAAGGCGCGCCCTGCCGTCCTCATATATTACAAAATTGCCCTGATGCGGGTGCGTATGAGTGATCCCTAACTCCGGTAATCTTCTCAGTAATTTCGCGGCTAATTTTGAACCCCTGCCCAATTCTGAATAAACCCGTCGGAATTCGCTTATTAGGCGCTGTCGGTTTCCCCTGAATTCTGCGGCTTTTTGAGCCATGTTGTATATGACATATCCGAATCTTTTTTCTTCCGCATCTTCCTTTGCCAAAATTACAAAACCTACGGGTTTTCCGTTAAATGACAGCTCTGTAAATTGCCCTGTCCCGATCGTATAAGCAGTGGGAAAATTCTTCCGGAACGCTTCCCCCATGACAGCGCATTCATTAACTGCCTCATAAAGATATCCGCCTCCTTGGGGGTGAGGAGGAACGGCTTCAAAATGAATTCGTCCCTGGGAATCCATGGTAAGTACTCTTGTCGGCTGCTGAATAACTTCATCGGGCGAAACAACGTATGTCTCCATTCTCGGCGGGCCTCTTTTATAAGCAACGGGCTTCAGCCAAATTGCCCTGAAGGTTTTGTCGCCATGATGCAAAAATTCATCCGGCGATAAGGGAATAATTAGCGACCGTCCCGTACCAAAAACCCCTTTTAAATCCTGCCAACTTGATACCTCAACAATCCTCTTGGCCGTTTCTTCGCTAAGACCGTGTAGGAAGGCGTTGTTTGAAATTTCGATTTTTACCGGCAAAGGAGCGTTTTGCGGACTCGTAAAAAGCCGAGAGCCCTGCCCCCGGTCCCTTAGGCGGTTTTCAAGGCTTGTGCGATAGTTGATGAGAACCGCCATCTCAAGCCGTTGCTCGATATTGCGCGCGGCCCAGTGATGAACATCACCCTGTTTTGCGGCAACTCTCTGGCGTATCGCAAGGTGTCTTGCGACAAGCTCATGTATCAAAAGGCGCCCAAAATTTGTAAGGCGGTTGCCTGCCACAAGCGCCTGTTCCTTATTAAATTGGGAACGCCTTATAAATATGCGGTTCTCCAGGCTATAAGCGGGTCCTGTCAAACCGAAACGGTCCATTATCTCATCCTCGACAGGAACTAACTCTATCTTTTCCAACACTGCCGGTTCGATAATTTGTCGCCATTCCCTCTTTAACGCTGCACGTATATGCGGCATTAAACCAACCGGCCTAAGATCGGACACCTTATTTAAACGCTCCAGTCGCAACGCTAAATCAGTAGCTTCGTTTGCTTCACCTCTATAACCAACATCTGCGCCACCCGTGTTTCCAGCATTTTCTTCGCCCTGTGCAGAATCTTGCGACACATCTGCTGTATTTTGTGGAAATATTTTGTCTTCGATATATTTCGCGATTGCCTCGCGCGGGAAAATGGCTATTTTCCTGCCTTCCATTGTCAGAGTGTAGACAAATTCTTCCCTTTTTTCCCTTGCGCGTTCGACTAAACCGCTATTCATAAGTGACGCCAGATGTTTTCGAAAAGTTGTTATAGTGACCTGGAGGCCCGCTGCCTCGTAAAGCGCCCTTGAGGTCAACTTTGAACCGTCGCGCGGCAGGGAAAAACCTTCCTGCGTCATCAGGCGGTATATCGTTTCGACTATCACGGCCTTTCGCATGTTTTTCTTTTTTCGCTCGATTTTTTTGTGTATTTCTTCCTTGCGATATGAGCTTTCTTTCTTCAATTGCTTGAGGGCAGCATACACCTCCTGCGCTTTATAAGAATTCTTCCATCTTAGCAAACATAAACAACCCCGGTCATACAGCTTTCTAATAACGGTAAACTCAATGCCTTTTCTTTCCGCTATGCTGTTAAGGCCTTCTCCTTCCATATAGAGCGCGTATAACACTTCGCGCATGCCCTCGCTAAACCCGGGAACGTTGCGCTCACCCGATACCGCGCTTACAATATCGGTTTTTAGCGTTTCAAGGGAATTGCCTGCCGAAGGACGGACGCTTCCATTGTGCGGCGCGGCGGCCTGCGGAGGGCCTGAAAGCATAACAGGGCCGCTTCCTGTGGTCATCGCCAATTCTCTTAATTCAGCCAGAACGCCTTCTTCGTTAACACTCCGGCCATAGGTTTTTGCGGCGGGATTCCAGGTCGCAGCCGGTTCGGTCGATATGGATGGATCTCCGTTAAGGTACCAGTATTTATTGTATATATTTTTATAGCGTTGCGTATTAGTGCCGTCCGGCTCGCATAAAAAGAATATTTCATCGCCATGTATTGTATCGAGTATGACAGCGCTGATTGCGCCACTAAAGAAGCCGGGCGCATAAATATCCCCCAGCATTGCCGTTTCGTCAATGACGCTTGGCGGGGCAGGATTATCATTGGGGTGGTTATGGACAAATATCTTTTCCATCTTTCTTTCTTCTTTCGAAACCCCGCTCTTCTTTCCAACAAGGAAAGGCGGGAACCATGTTGTAACAGCATATTCGACATTCATTATATCGTCAGCTAAACTACCAAGGTCCGAAATCATGCCTTCATCAAGACGATATCTCTGTTTGTCTTGAACCGAATAAAGGCTTATATCAGATTCGTCCAGTGTTGCCATAAGGCGATTTGCGTATTTTTGAATATCTGACATAGCTGCGCTGATTCTCTCTTCGTTGCCGGCTGTTATGCGCAATTTGGCTACTTCTTCAAAAAGTGACCGTAATGCAACCAGGATATTGGCGGGACGCCTGAAATAATCCGTAGTTTCTGTCACTATCTTTTCGTCATTTGAACGTGATTTTATAATAGCAAACCTCGATTCATCATCCGGATGTTCACAGGAAACCGCAATGCCATTTTCAACATAGATCACGGAGTATAGTTCTACATCGAGTTTTCTGGCCAGGTGCGTCACATCAGCAAGGTCATTTAAAATCCTGCGAGGTACAGTAAGTCTTTTATCGCCTTTGGCCAAAGTGATTGACTCCGATAACTGGTGTCGGTCCAAATCTTCTTTAGAAGCCGCCCTCATCACAACCGCCATGCCGGGTTCGTCTTCTCTGTGGCTTACCACTTCTCCTTTTATGTGTTTATAGTCATGTTCTGCTATGGCTAGCGTAGCTTCTTCGGGATTTGGTTCGGATAGTATAAGGGGTAGCGATATGTGTATGCGTGTTCCTATTTTATTGAAGTGGCCTCCGGCGTAGAGGTATCTTTCTTCGTTAGAACCCTGTTTCCAACGGGGGTTCTCTATCCACCAGAGTTTGTTTCCATACGGGGGGATCGCGAAAAGAACGCTTATATTACTGGGTATTCCTGCTTCCCTGTGTATATGCTCTACTATGGCTTTTAACTGTTCTCCGGTTACTCCAAGCTTATCCAGCTCACCTGTTATCGAGAGCGCTTCGACTACCTCGTCTTCGTTTAGCGGGTTGGCTTTCCTGTCGCGGTCGAGTGATGTCATGCCCTTTTCTATCGCTTTCTTTGCCAGCGTTTCGTAGTACTCCTCGAACTGCGGGTCAAGAAGCTCCTGGTGCCCCGCCTCGCATACCGTGCCGCAGGAGACGTTGGTATTATTAAGCAAAGGCATGACTTCGCTAATCTGTGGCAATACCGTACGTCTTGTGCGTTGACCAATTTCCAAAAATGGTTGTATTTTAATACCTTCCGGTAATCCCAATTTCTTTATTATATCATTCATCTCTGACGTGCTAATCGGCACAAAGATGGCCATGTCCTGCATGTTACCTCGTTTCACAAGCCTATCAATCTCCGTTATAAAATCTTTTAATGTAACCGGTTTACCCTGTTCAATCTTCGAATCCTTGACAGATCCTATGAAAATATCTCCAAAGAAATTACTAAACCGAGTGTCTTGATTTCTATTAGACGCAGTTATTATATAAGGAAGCGATACTACTGCCTTATGCCTCTTAGCAGCAGCTTCGCATATCTCACTTTCAAGCATAGAAAGCGCAAGATTATATTGCTTGCAGCCATCTAAGATAAATACGATATGACTTAAATTAATCTCCTTTTTATCCGCTTGCCCCTCTACTAACGCCTCCGCTAATTCGCGATAACTAACTCCATCTGGGTCATTAAAATCTGGAGAAAATTCATCACCCGGTTGTCCTCCGACAAGCCAGGTATGCATAGGCCCTCCGTGGGCGTAATGCATAAGAAGGGTATCTTTCCCATCTTTGGAAATCGATCGTACATAATCAAGATATCCTGATTTTATTTTGGTATTTTCTATGGGATCGTGTGAGCCCTTGAAATATTTTTCGATTTTTGCGCCGAAACGTACCGCAAGATTTTCAAGTTCTTTTACATTATACGGAACATAACCGGGGTCTCCCGAATGTAATAATGCCCCGAAACGTCTGTCGGCGCCTATAACAATACGGCGCTCATTAATCTTCTCTTGACGTTTCTGTATAATAAGTTCGGCGGCCCTTTGCATCAGAGAAATCTGATCTTTGGTGCCCATCTTGGCAAGGATATTATCCAAGCGCTGCGCTAGATGGAGAAGTGGAATACGAATATCCGCGATCGCCTGGGGTGCTTCTTTTTTTTCCGCTGCATATCCTTCTAGTAGCTTCCAATGTAATACAGCAGCGCAGTCTGCTTCATTCATCACTTTATTTCTCTTGGATAGTTCAACAACAGTGGCTATATCTATATTAAGAGGGAGCTCTTTTATGTCTCTGATTACAGCTAAAGTATTATTTGCAAATTGAAGATCGATTGGCATATCAACGCTTAACAATACCCTTAAAGCATTTGAGGTGTCTATCTCTTTTAAATTTAATTTAACGTTTTCATAAGTTAATCGGTCTATCAGCTTAATAGCATCCTTTATAACTAGGATATATTTATGCCTCAGCATTACATTGAGCTGATCGACTGAAACAGGAAGACGACGGTCCGAAATAATATTTACGGCTCTTAACGCAACGCGGTCATTCTGGCCATCTACGAAAGACATAAGAAAATCGGTCGTAGCGTATATTTCTCTGCGACTTATAACTCTTAAGGCACAGTTGACAACTTCGGGATTTTTGCTATTCAGGGCCGGTTTTAGCAAATCAAGGTCGACGTTTATTTTAGGGTTGCTTCCGATCATGTTAAGAATTCCGATGGCAAATACGGCCTCGCTATTACCTATCGACTCTTTTATAAAATTGTTATCCGGAATTATTTTTTGCGATTCCAGTATTTTAAAAGCCGTTTCAACAAGCCGTTTATCTTTATGCGTAAGAAACGGTTTGAGAAAATCCATGTCGACTGGTATTTCTTGTTTATAGATGATCTCCATCGCCTTCAGCTTGGTGCTATTATATCTATCTTCTTTGAAGCACGGCTTGAGCATCTCAAGATCTACGTGTATGCCAAATAAATCAATGTGGCCAAGAGTTTCCTCCGAATAAAAATTGGCTAATAGCCTTCTTATCGCGGAATAAAATGCAGGATGTTGATAATTTCGAATTTTACCGCGTATAACATTGCCTTTATGATATGGAATCACGGGGGTTAAGCTCGGAGAGTCAATAAGGCTCAAGGTGACCCGAAGAGACGTATTAACTACGCGAGTATCTCCGCTTCTTAAAAGAGGCTCGATAGCATCAAAAGTTATAGGTATTTTTTGGTCGTTGACTATGAAAAGGGCTAATATAACAACCCCGCCATCTGCGTTGGCCAAAAACGGCTTAAGAAAATCAAGGGATACTTTAAGGCGCAGGCTTTCAACCACCTCAAGCGCTTTCTGTACAATGAAACTGTCTTTATGCTCCAAACATGGCTTAAGATCACCGAGACTAATCTGAATTTTTCTATCCTTGATCATCCTTAGGGCACTGACTACGATTTCGGTGTTTTCATTCTTCAGGTCTTTCAAAAGTTCGGCATTACTCTTTTCCTGTGTTATCTTCGGTTGAATATTAATTTTTGGAGTTGATTGGGCATGGGATTTCCCGGGAATCTCTTCCTGCTTAGATTTCATTTCTTGCTTACAAGCAATGGGAAGTGCAAAAAGAAAACTGCTTGCTATAATTATCTTCTTTAGTAATGATAAGGATAAAAAATCTCTATATATTTTTTGCAGTTCTTCTTTTATCATTTCCCATATAGTATTTCGAGGGACAGTTCCTCCGCTCGAAACCCCTTCCCCATCAATGGGTTCGGCGGGGGAGGTTTTCACGGGTTTTTTCACAGAAGAGACGGGTTTGCCTTTTTTACCATTATCGCCCGTTTTTTCCCTGGGTGTCTTAAAGAATCTTTTTGCCTTGCCGCCGAAACTCTCGGCGCCGTCTTCGGGGTCATCGGTGCGCCTTATGTTCGGATAGCTGTCGTCCTCCTGCCTTTTGGCACTAACCGTTTTGAGCCCACTGGTAGGAATGGATTTGTCAACCGCTCCGGCTTGGTTGGGCGAGGAGGGTTGCGGCAACACCGAGCCTTCCCTTTCGCGAAGCGAGCCATCGGGCTGAATCTCGGCAAGCGGGAACGCATCTATCGGGACAAGAAGGTTCTCGTCCGAAATCTTCTTTAGAATAAGGCGTAACCTTTGAGGCTCCATTTCACATAGGGCGTTTGCTATTTGTCCGATTTCATCATAGGTACGCACATACCAATTATCTAACGTAACTTGCTCCTGCGAAACCCCAATGGCATCACCCATTAATCGAATCGCGAGCGAAGCTGCTGCTACGTGTGAGGTTGCTTCTACGACTTCTATTCTCTCCATGATGACTTGCATGAGCCAGCGATAAATATAAATTCACGGGTCAT
>JAFGLX010000149.1 GCA_016927795.1 Candidatus Omnitrophota bacterium | reverse complement strand
TATCTCCCATCCCCGGTATCATTTATTATTATCACGCTCTACCGTAAGTTTCTGTCATTTCACGTAATTTTTGCGCCACCTGGCCGGTTAGCTGATCTGCGATAAAACGCCACCGCCAATTACCCGCCGGCGTAGACGGTATATTCATGCGCGCCTCTTCGCCCAGCCCCAGAACGTCCTGCAACGGGAATATGCATGTATTTGCGACCGACAGCATTGCAAGTCTTATAAATTCAAGGCTAACCTCGTTCGGTTTAAGTTTCCTTCCAAAATAGCGGAACACCCTCTCCTTTGTCTCGTCGGAGGCCTCCTTCTCAAACCATCCCCTTACCGTGTTATTGTCGTGCGTTCCCGTGTAAACCACCCAGTTATTAGTATACGTATGCGGAAGGTAAGGGTGCATCGGATGATTTTCGTTGAATGCAAAAAGAAGCACTTTCATGCCCGGAAAACCGAAATGCCTCAAAACCTCGGTAACATCAGGGGTAATATGCCCAAGATCCTCAGCTATTATCGGAAATGGGTTAAAAGAGGCGCGCATGGTGTCGAAGAATTCCATTGCGGGCACATTAGCCCATTTGCCGTTAACAGCCGTTTCCTCTCCTGCGGGTATTTCCCAGTACGACACCAGTCCCCGGAAATGGTCTATCCTCAAGGCATCAAAACACATGAACCTGTATTTCATACGCTGAACCCACCAGTTAAAACCGCTATTTTTCAGAACATCCCAGCGGTAAACCGGGTTACCCCACAGTTGTCCCGTTTTACTGAAATAATCCGGCGGCACACCGGCGACATGCGTGGGGTTTTTCTCGTTATCCAGTTTAAATATGTCGGGGTGCGTCCATACGTCAGAACTGTCATAATTGACGTATATGGGCAAATCCCCTATTATGCGTATCCCTTTTCCGTTGCAGTAATCTTTTAGCGCAAACCACTGCCTGTAAAAAAGGAATTGCAGGAATTTAACTTTTACCATTTCGTCTTCCGATTCTGACCTCACCGAATCCAAAGCTTTTTTGTCGCGGTTTTTAAGTTTCTCCGGCCAGGAGTTCCAGGGTTTCCCGTCAAACTGTTTCCTCAGTGTCTGGAATAGGGCATAGTCGTCAAGCCACTCGGCGTTGTCGCAGCAGAATTTTTCATATTCGCCTTTCAAAACATTTTTTTTCTTGAAATTTTTGTGCGCGCGTATAAAAAGTTTTCCCTTGTGCGCGACAGCGCCGTCATAGTCACAGCTTTTGCCGTCAACCGAAACACCGGCGCTTATATCTTTCTCCGATAAAAAACCGTCCGTTACCAAAAATTCCGGGCTTATGAGATATGTGTTAGCCGCAAAAACCGATGTGCTGCTGTATGGTGAATTTCCGCAGGCCCGGTTTGTAGGATTAAGCGGTAAAACCTGCCAAAAATGCTGCCTTCCCTCGGCAAGAAAGTCCGCGAACCTGAAAGCCCACGGCCCTAAATCACCTATTCCGTACGGAGAAGGAAGAGAAGTTATATGAAGCAATATCCCGCTTTTTCTTTCGTTCATTTAACGCACCTCCGTGTAAACCCCGTTCCAAGTGGCTAAAGCCACGTAAGTTTGTTTCAGCCACTTGGAACGGGGTAAAAAGTAACGTTTTAGTAAGCTTTTTGCGCCTCTCGGGCTTTCGCGCTCTCCTGCATAGAGGAGTATTATACCTTGTCAGAATATGGATACGCCTGTTTTTTTAAGCGTTCCTGCCAGCTTTGCGAGCGGCAGACCCACTACGTTATAGAAACACCCCTCTATCCGTTCTATGAATATACTCCCCATACCCTGTATGTCAAAACTGCCCGCCTTATCCAGGGGGGAAGTCCTTCTAAAATAACTTGTGATTTCCTTATCGGTCAACGGATACATGTATATTTTAGTCTTCTCATAATCCGTATAGCTTTTACCACTCTTTGTATCTATGACTGCGATGCCTGTGTAAACCCATTGGGGTTTCTTCGAAAGAAGCTTAAGTGTTTTAAAAGCGTCTTTAATATCCTTGGGTTTGCCGATTATTTTTTTGCCCACCAAGACGACGGTATCGGCCGCGATTATAACCGCGGATTTAAATCTTCCGGAAACACTTCTTGCTTTTTTCAGCGCATTTTTCATTACAAGGCCGCTGCATTTTTCGCCTCTTAGATATTTACTCTCGTGTATACGTGAGCTTACCGCCTGAAATTTAATGCCCAGCTGCCTCAAGAGCTTCCTTCTTGCTTTTGATTTCGAGACAAGAATTATCCGGCGCATTTCAGACCTTCTCCCCTGCTAAATAGCCCGTCGAAAATGCCTGTTGTAAATTGTACCCCCCGCTCGGTGCGGCTCCGTCTATTATTTCGCCCGCAAAATATAAGCCCGGCACAATTTTTGACTCCATGGTCCTGGGATTTATCTCGGCTGTCGAAACGCCTCCGGAGGTAACCATAGCCTTATCCAGCGGTAAAGGGCCTTTCAGTGTAAGCGGTAAGGCCTTAAGCAAATTAGTTATGGAATGCCTCTCTTTCCTTGTAACCTGATTTGCCCTTTTGTCGCGTTCCAGCCCCGCAATATCGATAAATACGTCTGCCAGTCTCTGCGGTATAAGGTTTGTCATGACATTTTTGAGCAGGGCGTTCTTGGCTTCCGTAAAATCCCTTAATATCCTGCGTTCCAATTTCTCAAAATCCAGTCCGGGCTTAAGGTCGATGAAAAGCTGTATTTTTTCGTGTTTCCCGAAAAGAGGGGTTATCTTTCCGCTCAAGTCAAGTATCACCGGGCCCGAAACGCCGAAATGGGTAAAGAGCAATTCGCTGATTTTCGAGGTTATCTTTTTTTTACCGTACCGTATGGTAATGCGTATATTTTTAACGGTAAGACCCTGAAGCCTGT
>JAFGLX010000148.1 GCA_016927795.1 Candidatus Omnitrophota bacterium | reverse complement strand
CGACAAATTTGCCTGTCATGCCGAAAAGTATATACGCAAAGACTAAAAATAAAATAGGCGGTGTTATGTGGCTGAATTTCAGTTTCGCCCCTATCAAGACGAAAAACAACACATAAATGGGTGGGGTAAACCCCTCTACCAGCTCGAACGCCTCTTTGCTCTTATGGGGTATGCGATTGACGACTATAACGCCTAACGTCATCACGGTAAGAAGCATGCTTATGTGCGCCGCCACGGAAAATCCGGTAATAAAAAGGACCGTACCTATGGAAAACGCGAGTACTCTTTCCTTCTCGGAATATTTTTTCAATATCCAGCTCAATCCCAATCCGGACAAACCCCCTACCGCAAGGGCTCCGCCTATCTCATATAATGACTGAAATACAAATTTTGAAAATTGTTCTGTCTCCTTGCCTATCAGTATACCCGCTATGCTTGAGGCCAATGCGAATAAAAGTATCGCCAAACCATCGTCCAAAATAACGATACCTATTATATTTGTGGTTAAAGGGCCTCTTGTCTTGTACTCCTTAAGCACTGACGTGGTGGAAGCCGGGTCTGTAGCGGAAGCTATGGCTCCTAATAAAAGTCCAAGAGCCCAGACAAAAGGGCTATTGCCGAAAAGAAATGTGCCCATTATCCCAACGGATAAGGTAACCAAAAGAAAGGGTGTTATTCCTTCGCAGAGTAGTATGTACAAAAAACTTTTTCCGTATTTTACGAAGATTTCCCTTTTGAGCTCTCCACCTATTATAAAACCTATAAGACCTAATGCGAAATAATTGAACGGCTTCAGGGCGTCTATAATACTCTCTCCTACAATCCCAAGCCCCGACTGCCCTATCGCAATCCCTATTATTATATACCCGACAACCTGCGGAATTCTTAACTTCTGGAACAGGCGTCCGCCAAGAACTCCTCCAAAAAGCGCCAACCCCAAAAGGAGAAGAACGTTGAGGTGAAAAAAAGATATTTTTTCTGTTATATTTGTAACTAAGTCATGCATATTAAATTAAACGAACTTTCCGCTTATTGGATTATTATCTTACCTTCCCATTAAATTTAAGTCAATTAAATTAGCCATTAGTATTTTTTGTATACACGGATTAACACAGATTTAAGAACGGATTCGCACAGATTATCCGTGTGGATCCCTGCCTGCCTAGCAGGCGTGTCTTTGCATCCGTGAAAATCCGTGTTTTGAATCCGTGTCCACAACCTTAGCATATGCGCGGGAGTTGGTCGTATACAGGCATTTGAAGAATGCGTCCTGCGTCTATTACAGTTTTTAGATATACCTCTTTTTTGTGCGACGATACAACTTCTCCTATAATGGCAGCACTCTTCCCCATGCCACGCTTTACTTTAGACGCGTCTTTCTTGTCCACAAAACACACAAACTTCCCCTCATTAGCCACATATAACGGATCGAATCCCAGCATGTCGCACATCCTCCTTACATTACCCTTTATGGGTATATTTTTCTCATAAAGTTCGATGCCTAAATTGGAAAAAGAAGCTATCTCGCATAGAGCCGTAGCGAGCCCGCCCCGCGTGAGATCGCGCATCACGCTTATGCGTTTGGATGCCTTAATGCACCTCTCCGCCTGAACGTTAAGATTCGTACAGTCGCTTTTTATCCCTGAGATAAAGCCTAACTTCTCCCTTGCATTAATTACAGCCATGCCGTGTTCGGCTATTTTTCCGTTTATTACTATCAAATCCCCTTTTTCCGCTTTTGAGCCTATGCGCCTCTTTGTGTTTATTATAAGGCCTATGCCGGAGGTGTTGATAAAAATTTTATCCGCCGAGGCGCGTTCCACAACCTTTATGTCGCCTGTGACAACCTGAACACGGGCCCTGCGCGAAGCCTCTCTTACCGACGTCATTATCCTGTCCAGAAGAGATATGCCAAGGCCTTCCTCGATAATAAGAGAAAGCGATATAAAAAGCGGCCTAGCGCCTTTCATGGATATATCGTTTACGGTACCAAAAACGGCAAGTTTCCCTATGTCCCCTCCGGGAAAAAAAAGGGGCTTTACAACGTAAGAATCAGTGCTGAACGCAATCTTGCTTTTTTGTACGCACAACTCGGCTGCATCAGACATCTCATCCAATATTTTATTGGAAAATTTAATACGCAGTCTATCCACAAGTTCGTGCATCAATTTTCCGCCGTTACCATGAGCAAGCGTTATCCTTTCTCCCATTCTCTCTACACTCTGCTTTCTACTTTTCATACTTATAACATGCCGCACAAGTACCTTCCGAGGAAACCATGCACGGTCCGACCGGCTTACGCGGGGTGCATGCTTTCCCGAATAATTTACATTCCACGGGGGATTTCGCCCCCTTCAATATATCACCGCAAATACAGGCGATGCGCCTTTTTGTGCGGGGAATTTTAACCCTAAACTCTCCTCCCGCGTCGAAACGCCTATATTCATTCTTCAATCTAAGGCCGCTTTTTCCGATCATGCCCAGCCCTCTCCACGTGGTATCGCTTTTTTCAAAAACAGAATTAAGTATTTTCTGCGCTTTTCTATTGCCGCTTCTTTTGACTGCCCTTTTATATTCCGTAACGACCGAGTATTCACGTCTCTTTATCAGGTCCGTCAATCTTATGATGCTCTTAAGAATGTCGGCTGTTTCAAAACCGGCGATAACGCATGGTTTTCCGTATTTTGCCGCGATTTTTTCATACGGCATGCTGCCTGTTATAACGCTTACGTGCCCCGGACAAATAAAACCGTCTATGGCGGGTTTTTCTGATTTTGCCATTATTTCAAGGGCCGGAAATATAAGTTTAAAATCAGACAACACAAAAAAGTTACGGATCCCCTTCTTTTCCGCCTCAATTACGGTCGCCGCGACCGTGGGCGAAGTTGTCTCAAAACCGACCCCCATAAATACCACTTTTTTGCCGGTGTTATACCTGGCTATATTTAAAGCGTCCCGGCACGAATAAACTAGACGGACATCATGTCCTTTTCCTCTCATATCATCAAGGCTTTCCTTGGTGCCCGGCACACGCATCATATCACCGAATGTAGTCATTATGACGTTATCAAAGCGTGAGATTTCTATTGCCCTGTCGATGTCTCCTTGCGCGGTAACGCATACGGGACAGCCCGGGCCTGACACAAGTTCTATGCCGGACGGCAATAGCTTTTTTATCCCGGCTTTCGCTATAGCCATTGTGTGCGTACCGCACACTTCCATTAATCTGATTTTTTTCATATCAGTTTTTGTAAGTTAAAAACTAAAAATGTAAAATGCAAAACCATAGCTCAAAACGCAAAACTGCTGTTTGTCTAGTTTTGAACTTTGGGTTATGGTTTTTAGCTTTGAGTTTTGCATTTTTAATTTACCGTAAAACTTTCTTCAACTCCTCCAGCGTTTTCAGCGTGTCTTCGGCTTCAGGTGCAGTCACCTTCCCGATAGCAAAACCGGTGTGCACAAGAACATAGTCGCCTTTTTTTACGCCATCCAGTATACCGAGAGAAATCCTCTTGCGGATTCCGCCAAAATCAACAAGGGCTCCTTTTCCTTTTATTTCTGTAATCTTAGCCGGCGTTGCAAGACACATAGCTCGAACCTCCGATTATTAGCATTAGGTTACCCAAATATCACGAAATAACCGATATGTAAACCAAATCCCAATTACCAAATTCCAATGACGAATGAATATCCAATTACCCAAATCCCAACTTGGGGATTGGGCCTTGTATATTGTGATTTTATTCGTCATTTGCCCACCTGCTGTGCAGGCAGGTACTTGGATATTGGTCATTTATCTGCCTCCAAATCTGTGAAAATCCGTGTAAACATATTTCAACTATCCTTATTTATTGTATCGAGATATATGATACTGTCCTAACGATATGTTAAAATCGTTTGCTGGCATTTTGTCGTTCGCGTATACCGCAAAGCCCGCGGAGTTGAGCTTCTTTATCATTCTGGTCTTTATAATTTTGTTTTGGAATACGCCCCCTGAAACCGCAACATTTTTAATACCCGTATCTTTTGACAGCCTTTTAACAGTTAAAAGCGCTGCGTTAACTACGGAATTATGGAATTTGGCGGCTATTAAATACTTTTTCTTTCCTTTTCTTAAATCGCCTGCCATACCGAGGAATATTTTCTTTACGCGTATTACATAGCCGGTTTTATCTCTTATCGTATCAAAACCGTAGCCTTCTTTCACATCACTTGCGGAAATTTGCTCAAGCTTTATAGGTCCCTCGGCCTCGTAAGAGGCGCGGCTGCATATGCCGAGAAGAGCCGCGGCAGCGTCGAAAATCCTCCCTACGCTTGAGGTAAGAGGGGTATTAATATTTTTTTCGCACATAGACAATATGACCCTTTTGTATTTTCCCGTAATGTCTTTTATTAGCGGGAAGGCGCTATTTCCCATCAAGCTAAGTGCCATCCTCCACGGTTCTCTTATCACTTTTTCGACGCCGGGCATTTTCATATACTCAAAATGCGCCAGTCGTTTAAAACCTGTTTTATCCGCCAGAATGAATTCTCCTCCCCACATTTTCCCGTCCGCTCCAAATCCGGTTCCATCAAAACAAATGCCTATAACAGGGTTCTTCAAGCTGTGTTCTTCCAATACACTGGCTATGTGCGCGTGGTGGTGCTGAACCGGGATAAGACGGGGCCTTTTTCTGCTATGCTTGGGGTACTCCACAGGGCCGGAAGCGGCGAAATAAGCAAGCGCGAATCTTGCGGAAAAGTAGCCGGGATGTAAATCGTACGCAACCCGGTCCAGACTGACTCCTCTTACGGCTTTTTTCACTTCTTTTTCGAAACGTTCATAGTTTTCCGGTATGCCCAAATCGCCTATTTCAGGACCAAAGCGTAT
Organism: Candidatus Omnitrophota bacterium; assembly: GCA_016927795.1. GTDB lineage: Bacteria > Omnitrophota > Gorgyraeia > JABMRN01 > RBG-13-46-9 > JAFGLX01. The sequence goes on along the minus strand of JAFGLX010000148.1, from coordinate 2,314 downwards.
ATTTCTATCCTTTTCTATAAGAAACCTGCTTTTTGTGTCCGCCCCCAGGGCCAGCACTGCTCTAGCTTTCATTCTATATCGAACGATACAACTTCTATTCTTGTTCCCGGGAAAAATATAATTTCGATAGCCGCGTCCTCAAGCGCTGTTCCTTTTGCAAGAACTGAAAATGTTTCTTTAAAAGAATCCTCTTTTATGCCCGTAAGCGCTCCTATTTTGAGTTTTATTCCCGACACCCTTTTGGCGCCTTCTTTTTTGGCGTGCTCAGATATCCCCGTTATTATTGGCTTTATAAGATGCGTCTCGTGCATTAAGAACCTCCTTTATTCTTTCCGCTATATCACAAATGGCTTTTTTAACTCGGCCGGACATGACCGCGCCCATAGATACATTCTCCGGTTGAATACCCAGAAGATAAATATCCGCGTTTATTCGGCTGCGAAGATACGTCATGAAAATTCCGGGCGACAAATCGTGAGTGGTAAAACCTGTCTTAGCTATCTCCTCGGGCATTAAAATGCGCCATTTTCCCGGGGACATACCCATATCCGCCGCGTCAACAAGTAATACGGCCTGCGGGTTTTCCCCGGCTATTTTGCCGACATAATTCTCCGGGGACACGCCTGCGTTTATGCAGGGCGTTTCCGTCTTATCTTTCAGCATACCCACAAGCAGAGGCCCGGCCCCATCATCCCCTTTCATTGTGTTGCCGAGGCCTACTATGATAACTTTCTTTTTTAATATATTTTCCAGCATAAGCCTTAAAAGAGAAAGCGCGGAGCGCTTGAAGGAGCTATGGGATATCCGCTTCCCCTATCTCTTTACCATCTACTTTCTGTTTTCTATTTTTTAGTGGTTAATGTTGTTTTCCTGCGACAGCGGGCGCATAAAATCTTTACCCTGTCATCCCTCGTATTTTTTCCGGAGGGAGGCTCGTTCGCCTGGGAGGAGATATGCCCGCCATTCTTAAGGGCAGATATGATATTATCATCTATAATTCCGAGGTCTTTAAGGCGTGCTAGATATAAGGTTGGGCTTGAATAAGTTAACTCTCCTATTTTTTCCGCAATCCATTTAAGGTGGTCCTTACAGGCTATAGGTTCTCCGCACATTTCACACAGGGCAAGTTCTTTTTTTATTGTTTCATACGCGTCTTTTCTGTCAAAAAACGAAAGTTCCCAATCGTTGGAAAGCTTTATGCCCTCGTTGTCGGCGATACAGGCGGCCTCGCACTGCCCGCAGAATATGCAGGTATCAGTATAATGTATCATAGTCCGCACACCAACGCCTTTATCGTTAATCTCGTCGGTATGCGCTATGGCGCCTACCGGGCATACTTCCTCGCACCCGAGGCATCCAACGCACTTTTTATCATTAAACTTTGGTTGCCCTCGGAAATTCGGATGCGGCTGGTGCGGTTCTTTGGGGAACTTGGATGTATAAGGCCCCTTGATTAACGCCTTTATCGCCTCTATTAATTCTCTTACCTTAGGTAACTTCATAATTTTCGATTTTCTAAAATTGTGCCTACGCTTCTCCTTCCTTATCCTCTCTGTATTTGTCTATAACGCTTCCGTCCCACAGTTTAACACCTGCCCTGTGCGCTCCCCTGGCTATTGCATGCGCGGAAACGGGGGATGTTAAAATAAGGAACACTATGCATAATAAAGCCTTCATGCCCGAGGAGGTAAATCCCACCAAAAAAAACGTGCCGAAAAGTATGCTGCAGGTACCCATAGTAACGCATTTTGTGGCGGCCTGAAGACGGTTATACACATCGGGAAGACGCACCAGGCCCAAACAACCCAAAACATCGAACGTAATCCCTATCGCTATAAACGCAAGCCCTATAAAACTACTCATCAAAATCCCTTCCCTCCAAATATTTTGAAAGCGCCAGCGTGCTTATAAAGCTCTGAAGCGCCCAGGCTATTCCGATATCGATATACCATGACCTATGAGTGCTTATCGTAAGCACCGCGCATAAGCCGACTATCATAATTCCCAAAATATCTACCGCGACAATCCTGTCTGCTCCGGTCGGCCCTCGCCATATACGGTAGATAACCAGAAAACATGCCAGAATAATAATATAAAGTACCCTACCGAGAAACCCAAGATACGGGAGGTCCTGATAAAAAAGAAAAGGAATCGGTTTTATGATAATTATGGAAAAGAGGGTCGTTAATATAACCGCCCCTATTAACCATTTTAATGTTTTCATTTTTATTACGCCTTCAATCAAAAATTTTCTTCAGTATTTTCTCGAACCGGGCTACAACTATCGCTGTAGCGCTTTCTATGTCTTTGGCCT
>JAFGLX010000147.1 GCA_016927795.1 Candidatus Omnitrophota bacterium | reverse complement strand
AAAAATTAGTATAACACATTTTTTATTTTATGCAAAATAAAAAGACGCACATAAAATTATTTAACCGTTTCAGCAATTCAAAAAATATTCTCGGCATCATGCACATAACTTATATCCTCTAACCCCTAAAGCGCGCATAGATCACGCATTCCTAATAATACGCGTAACAGACCCGAATGATCCTGATTATAAGCTTATGCTCAAATTCGCGTTACGATAAATCTTGAGACGTTTCGGTTTTAGGAGTATAATAAAAGCCAAAAAGGAGATGTCGTGGCTAAAATTTCAAAAAGTATTGTATGGGAAATAGCGAAAAAGTCCGCTTTTCCGCTTATTCTCCTTATTCTGCTTATAGGCGGATATGTCTTTTATAAAAAAGAAATCGCGGCTGCGATTTCCGCCGAATACGCCCGAAGCGCGGCTAAATATGCGAAAACCATGGCGATAATATGCGTAACGTTTATAGCACAGCGCGTAATAGGCGCCGTTACGGGATGGTATAAGGAAAATATAGCCGCAAAAACCAGAACGGGGCTTGATGATAAGCTAATGCCGTTTTTACGCAGGGCTCTAAAAACTGCCGCATGGATAATAGCGTTTGTGGTCATCTTACCTGTATACGGAGTGAGCATAAGCGCTCTTATAGCCACCCTCGGCGTAAGTTCCCTGGCCATAGCGCTTGCGGCCCAGGATACTATAGCTAATATAATCTCCGGTTTTCTTATAATGATAGATGCACCTTTCCAGAAGGGAGACACAATAAAACTGCCTTCAGGCGACATAGTGAAAGTGCTTGATATAGGCGTGAGAAGGTCGAAATTTTTATCAAAAGATAATGCCACGGTTATTGTCCCGAACGTTAATCTCAGCAAACAACAGATAACAAATTACACATATAAGGACGAATAGATATTTATTAAATCCCTACGCAAAAAACGCAAGCACGAGTCGACATCTTGCCAAAGAGGGTTTCAAAATAGCGAAAGATATATTTGCCTAAAAGAGGTCAGCTTAAATGAGGATATGCCCTTATTGCGCGGAAGAGATACAGGAAAAGGCCATTTTCTGCAGATATTGCAGGAGGAGGGTGAGGCCGCGGTTGTTTTTTAGACTGGTGGCGTTCATTATCTTAGCGGCGCTTTTGTTTTTTGCCGTTACTCACAGAAACGAAATAAAAGATATTCCCTATAATATGCGCGCTTTCTTTAACGAGCTTAATGCGGTATGGGTATCTTTTAAAAAGCTGATTAAAGAGGCGGGAGAGGGTCTCGCAGCCATAAAGGAGTACAGACAGAATTCCAGAATGCTTGAGGGTATGAAACGCTGAAGCCGCGAAAAAGGAGGATGCGATATATGAGCAAAAAGAATGCCTTACTTATACTTGCCGATGGCTTTGAAGACGCCGAAGGTATCGGGACCCTTGATGTCTTAAGAAGAGCCGGAATAGACGTTAAATTGGCAGGGCTTTTGAATAAGCAGGTTACAAGCGCCCGCGGGGTAAAAATAACAACAGATTTAAAACTTAGCGAGGCTGGCGAGGACTTTGATGCCGTTATCTTGCCGGGAGGTTCCGTGGGGGCGGAGAATCTTTCGAAGTCCCTCGACGTAAGAAATCTTATAAAAAAAATGTTCGCAAAAGGGAAAATAGTAGCTGCGATTTGTGCGTCTCCGGCCATTGTTCTCGCGTCTACGGGAGTTTTGGAAGGGAAAAAAGCAACCTGTTATCCAGGACTTGAGAAATTTTTTCCATCCGGCGTAAATTTCTCGGATGAAGATGTGGTGGTAGACGGTAACCTTGTTACAAGCAGGGGGCCGGCAACAGCCCTTAAATTCGGACTTAAACTGGTGGAATTGCTTGCCGGAAAAGATGCAGTTGGTAACGTAAAAGACGCGATGCTTATTTAAGTATACTTTTATAAGGGATTACAAAGATTTTAAAATGATTAAAGCGATTTTAGAAAGATTACAGCGATTATCGCACTAGTAATCCCCTACAGGGAGGGAACTTTAGGTTTAGGAAAGTTCCACTCGCCGCAATCTATTTTTAATCACTGTAATTTTTTAATGAATGTCTGATTCGGAAATAGTTAAAATAAGTGGGGGAAAAGCATGAAATCAGCGATAATTTATTATTCTTATACAGGCAATACGCATCGTATAGCAGAACTGATAAGCGGAATTTTGAAAGAGAAAGGGGAAGAGGTTACTCTTATAAGAGTGAGACCCGTTAAAGAGAAAACCAATTTTCTTGTGCAGTGCAGGGAGGCTTTTCTTAAGAAAAAACCTGATATATCCGAGACGGTTCTGGACCTCGGGGATTTTGAAAAAATCATTGTAGGCAGCCCCGTTTGGGCTTTTAAACCGGCCCCGGCCGTAAATACATACCTTGAAAAGTGCAGTTCTGTAGAGGGCAAAAAAGCAATCTGTTTTGTGACCTATGGCAGCGGTACCGGCAGGGAAAGCGCGTTGCGGGCCATGGGACAGGCTCTCAATGAAAAAGGCGCCCGTGTTATCGCGTCAGCTTCGTTTCAGCAAAGCGAGGGAGCGGGTAGCTGCAGGGGGAAGCTCAAGAAGATATTGGAATTATAAAAGGGGGTAATAAATGACGGATAATAAGCATAAAAAAGAGCGCACATGGGGTATGCTTTGTCATCTTGCGGCGCTTGCGGGATTTATGGGCATACCGTTCGGGCATTTATTCGGTCCTCTTGTTATCTGGCTTCTGAAGAAAGACGAATATCCTATTGTTGACGAACAGGGCAAGGAGTCGTTAAACTTTCAGATATCAATGACGATTTACGCGCTGGTCGCGGCCGTGCTTATAATTATTCTGGTAGGTTTCGTTCTGCTTTTTGTACTGGCAATTTTTGATTTAATAGCGGTAATCGTAGCTTCGATTAAAGCGAGTAACGGCGAGCCTTTCAAATATCCCTTTTCGATAAAGTTCCTAAAATAATAAATTATCCGTAAGGAAGAAACCGTAAAGATAACGGACATAGAATCAAAGCATCCCAAGACAGATAAAGGAAGCGTGTTCCTTCGTCTGAAATATTACGGTAACTAGCGCTCTCCCCTAATATAACCAATAGACCGCCGGCTGCCTTAAAAGCCGTTTGACAGAAATCGGCATAATAGGCTATTAAAAATAGCCCGGAACATTTACAATTATGCCGCCTGCCTGAAGAGTGCTTCGGCGCGTTCAAATTGTCGCAGGAATTCGCTGCTTACGTGCACCGCCTCGCGCAATGCCTGTTTTATTTTCTCGGCCATTATGGAAACAACGGTAATTGCCCTGTTTTGTGTCTGGTAATTTTCGCCTACATTCTGGAAGTAGTAGAATTTGGCGACGCCGCGCCCGTCTCTTATGCTTGCGAGATAACGGTTCATCTCCTCTGCAGCCGTTTCAACGTTATTGAAGACCAAAATTTTTCTGTCATTAAGAAGCCCTGCCACTTCGTTTAACTCGTTTATGACCTCGGCGCGCTTTGAATCCGGCGTAATAACGGCTATCGGAATCCCTGCCGCCGCTATTTTTGGCAGCCATGGCCCTAAATCATACTCAAAGGTTATTTGTTCCGAAAATATAAAAGCCGTATGGCTTCCGACTTTTCTTATATCTTGGCATCCGACTTTCCGCAATGCCTTAAGGATGGCTTTAAATTGTATTTCACTTCCCGTCCATTCTTTAGGAAGCGCCTTGTGTGAAGCATCGAGAAGTATGCGCCTCTTTAGCCATTCCTGGTTCTGTGCCGGAAGGTCCGGATATGCTTCCGTAACTCCTTTATTGACGACCTTTCCGTCGATAACATTAGTACCCGCCAAAAGCTCCGGCGATGCCTCTGTGGCCCTTTCCAGACCCGATGCTAGCGCGGCTGCATGTGCTATATTTGTTTTTTCCAGCGCAACTGAGGCAACGCCGCCTACGTTATCAGGTATATTAGCAACGCCGTATATTATGTTGCCGAAATCGTCAACATAAACAGGGTCTGCGTGAGTTGTCATCCTTTTGTAGAAATTTCCGCCCTGGTCAACCGCTATATCGCAAATGAACTTACATCTATCGGAGGAAATCTCTGCCAATAACTCACGGCTCATCTGGGGGGCTTTTTGAGATTCCAAAAGAATACACCCCTGCAATATATCCGCCTCTTTATATTTTTGAAGCAGTTCAGGTTCAGGAGCATTTATATCCTTCGATGCTTTTAGTAACGTGAGCTTACCCCCGTACTCTTTGAAAATCTCTCTCAATTCATCCAATCTTTCCTGGCGTATATCAGTGATAGTCACCTCGGCACCGCATCTAAGTAAGGCACGGGCAGCTTCTTCTCCGGAGACTCCGCCTCCCAGGACAACAGCTTTCTTGCCGGCCAGTTTTCCTTCAAACTGGGAGACTACCGGATACTCAGCTTTTATTTTCGCCATCATTGCCTTACCCATCTCCGTAAGTTCCGCTCTTCTTTCCGCCCCTTCACCGACTATTCTTACTTCAGTCGTAAAAGGTACGGAGAAATAGCCTCCGCGATTTCCGGCTACAATACTCATGGCTTTAAGCATGGGAAGTATTATTCTTCCGGCTTTATCCTGGATCGGGACACTCTCATATGCAATTCCCGTAACTTTCTTTGTAAGCAGCTGTTCGGCTAAGCCTTTAAGTTCGGGATGCGCAAGATGGAAATATGTAAATACGATCAAACCCTCTCTTAAGTATTTATACTCGCTCTTAAGCGGCTCTTTTACCTTCTTTATTATGGTGGCCATGTTCCATACTTCTTCGGCTGTATCGCAAAGTTCGGCGCCGGCTTCGTAGTATTTCTCGTCGGTAAAATGCATTTTTCCGGCCCCGCGCTGTACCAGCACTTTAATGCCGAACTGTGTGAGGAACCTGACTCCTGCGGGTGTCAGGCCTACGCGTTCTGCCTGAGCCTTTATTTCCTCCGGAACACCTATTATCGCTTTCTGCATGGTTTCTCGCGCGTCCGCATCACTAAGCAGATTCAAAAGCCCTTCGGTTATTTCAGCTCCGGGTATTGCGAGGCCGAACTCAATCGGGCCCTCAAGAAGCCTAAGATGCCAGGATCTACCGCGCCGTGTAATATCAATTGTGGCTTTCTTTTTCTCGTGACGAATGCGGTAGTATTTTCCCTTTATCAATTCGTAAACCGTATAAGAATCTTCCGAGGCCAGTATCTCGTGTATATTCTTTTCGGCTATATCAGCGTAGATACTAAGAATGCCACGCCTTTTATTTTCGTCAAGCCTGACCCTGGGATATTCTACGGTTACCGTGGCTTCACCGCGCGGAACGTTTATTTCACAAGCCCTGAAGCCCACATAGTGCACGCCTTCCGGCGGTATTGTTGTCGTCTCATTGGTCTCTATATCGCGAAGCATGATATTGTCACCCTTTACGTGGATTCGCGGACGGACAGTGCTGCCGTGCGATGCAAAATGATGAGGTGTAAATTGCAATTTGAGCGGATTTCCGGGCGTAACCGCGTATCTTTTCAAAACGCGGTCGGGCAGCGTTAAAAGCTCTTCTTCTTCCAGAAGCATCAACGCTGTAGCTACGATGCCGTCGGCGTCTATGTTGTACTCGTTGTGGAGTATATGTAGTTCCGATTCCTTTGCGGATTTTCCGCGGTCTTGTACGCCCAAGGGAATAACCCGCTTAATTCTGGAGGGCTCCTTACTCTTGAGAAGCCTGCCGGCTATAACCGCATTAACTTTATCCTCTAATATATGCGGGTACATATCCGCTACTGTAAGCACGTATTCCGCGTCCTTTATAAGAGCGGCGAACTCGTCAATTTTACCTTCAGCTACGAGTTCTCTCAGGCGTGTAACGTCTATAACGATTACTTTTTTACCCCTTAGAACGAGCTTTTTGGCAGCGAAAATCACTTTCTCCCCGATAGGGCCTGTCGTTATTATCGCAATGTCCGGCCTTTCACCGTGGCTTCCATCAAATATTTTATAGAAGCCTTTTCTGGCGCCTTCTTCCCAGCCCTCGGGTTTGTCAATCACGGGGGTCGCCGGACGCGCAAGCCGCGGTATGTGCACCCCGCCTTTTCTTAACATGTTATGAAACAGAAGCGTTGTTAAAATCCATTGCTCCTGTGCGTCTATGCCTTCGTAAATACCGCACAGAAGTTGCGCAAAAACACCCGCTGAATCAACATCCTCATGTGTTGGGCCGTCCGGGCCGGTTAAGGTTCCGGCATGAAAAGCACCTACCGCAAGCCCTAAACCGGTTAATAAAGCGTGGTTTATCTGATCCGCCTGTCTTAGTGTAAACTTGCCGTATGTCGCGGTAAAAGGAATCTGTCCGCACAATGCAAGTCCTATAGCGACGCCTGTCATGCCCTGCTCTTTTATACCTACTCTAAGGATTCTTCCCAAAAGATCTTTGTTTTCAGCGCTGTTTTCCTCGACATCAAAAAAACCAAATAGGTCCGCGACCTTGCTTACCTGCGTAGAGCCCGTTAAATCCGCCGAAAGAAAGACAGTATTCAGATTGTATGCGCTCGTGAAAGACGCGGCATCAGCGTTTCCTGTTCGCGTCGCGACATTTTTACCTATAGCATAGGTATCAGGAGAGACAAGTTTCTCTCGGGCAGCCTTTGCTCTTTTCATCTTCTTCCTTATTACTTCATCAACCCTTGTTTTGTTTTCAGCATCTATAGAGGGTTTCGTATAATCTATCTTTTTGTCGAGCTTTGTCCGTAGAGCATCCATAAACGCCTCTCTCGTTTCATATCCGAGGCCTTTTAAACGCTGTTCCAAGTTTTCGCCTATAATCTTAAGGGCTGCATCTCGCTTTTCGACTTTCGCTGGAGCGCCATGCGAGTCCTGACCCGGAAGTCCGAGACCTTTTCGCGTGTGGGCTAAAATGACAGTCGGCTTCCCCTTGTACCTTCGGGCAGCTTTATAAGCTTCGACAACTTTTGCCATATTCTCGCCTTCAGGCGTATTCTTGTCACCAAGCTCAATAACGTTCCACCCATGGGATTCAAAGAACTTTTTATAGTTTCTTTTGGTAACATCTCCAGTCTCGCCGTCAATTTCCATGTCGTTAACGTCTACAAAGAACGTGAGATTATCGAGCATCATCTTGCCCGCTAATTCGATAATTTCAGCAACTATACCTTCCTGCAGTTCCCCGTCCCCAAGGGTAGCGTTCACATGATAATCCCTACCGTTCATTTTAGCTGCTATAGCCATTCCGACACAACCCGCAGCGCCGTTGCCTAAAGGCCCTGTTGTTAAATCTATACCCAGGGTCTTCAGCATGTCCGGATGGCCGCTTAATCTGCTGTAAATCTCTCTAAGATGGTTTAACTCGTCAACAGGGAAAAATCCCCTTTGAGTTAGGGCAGCATAGTCTGCCGGAGCGATATGGCCTTTCGAGGAAACGTATATGTCCCTATTAGCCCATTTCGGATAACGCGGATCTGTCCGCATAAGTCCGCTTAGTCTTAGCGCGGTAAGGAATGCTATCGACGAAAGGGAGCCACCGGGATGGCCTGAGCCAGCCTTATCTATCATCTTAATAATATATTCCTGCGCGATAAGGCATGCCGCTTCCAACTCTTCGATAGTTGCAATTTGTTCGTCCGCTTCTTCTTCGGAAGGGGTAAGCAGGAAGTCGTCGTTCACTGCAGCAGGCGATTCCACGCTTTCTTCCACTTTCTCTGCGCCAACCGCCTCATACGCCGCTTCCTCTTCGACGCTCTCGAAAGCGCCGAAATGCACTCCGTCTAACGATGTAATTCCCAAATAATTAAATAGCTCCATAGCGGTAACATTTCTTGTTTGAGAAATATCTTTAAGAATTTCATAGTGCATTTTCAGGCGTGCCGCAACCTTTATAATCTCACTGTGCGGTCCAGCAAAAGAAAATCGTATATAGCCGCCTTTTCCTATTCTGAAAAGGACATAGAAAGCCCCTTTCGGCTTTACGTAGTTTATCCCGAGCTCGTCAAAGGTGTCGCATATATAATCCCGGTTTTTCGTAAGGGCGTCCGCGTGTTTTTCAACATACGCTTTTGCCTTTTCGGCGTTTTCCGGGCCATATGACTCTATTTGGGCTTTCATGGCTATAGGGTCAGCCTCGAGCGTTATGTTGTTATTCATAAACGAAATTATAGAGTCGTCGTAACAAAAAACCGCTCCAAGCCTTGTGCCCGGATGAACTATTTCCTTCGATTGGGTGAATATAACGGCGAATGAATTTCTTACAGTCTCCGGAGGCAAATGGGTTTCTTCCGATATCTCCTTTATTATTCTTCCCAGATTAACGGGCGTTTCGCCGTTCAGCACAAGCCTTCCGTAAGCGCCGTCTAAAATAACAAAAATGTCATTATATACGGCGTATTTAAGAAGCCCCTTGACAGACTCCTCCGGCATTACGGTTCCCGAGGGATTGTCGGGCATGGTTAAAAGAAGGACTTTCCCTGTGTCCTTACCCGGAGAAAACGCGCAGGCCACTTCTTCCTCGCTGGGCGTCCAATTGGCGCTTGTTTTGGTGTGGAAATAGTTGATATTCGTTATGCCCGCGGTTTTTATCGTTGAGTCATAGCCGACGTAATACGGCCGGGGTACGGCTATTTCTATGGGTTTACCAGCTTTGTACGAAAGCGTGTTCAAAAGGTCTCCTATGGCAACTTTTGAGCCGTAGGTGGGGTTTGTCACCCCGATGCCGTCTAATCCATAAACGTTGGCGGCAAAGTAAGCCGATGCCTCGCGGCATTTCTCTTTAAGCTCTTCGAATTCTTCTTTGGTAATGCATGCTTTTTTGGGCATAACCGATGACAGAACAAATTCATCCCGCGGATAACCCGGCACACCGACATGCATTTTTATTATGTTGAAAATCGCCATGAAGAGGATTATTTCTTCCTGGTTAAGGGTATGCCTATTCCAGGCATCATGCAGTATTTTTACTATTCCGGGGTTTGGTTCCAATATGAGCTTTTTCTCTAACTCTTCCCTTTCAAGCGAACCATCTGCGAGCAATTCTTCAGTATATTTTTCATCTGCGGCCTGCACTTTGGCTAAAATACCGAAAGACACTGCCTTGGAAAAGGCCTCCTGAAACCCATAACTGCCCTTTCGCCGTTGTAAATTACCGTTTTGTATCTCGATTATATCGCGAGGGAGAATAGTTGTTTTGCCACGGTGTTTAAAAACTTCTACAAGGGTTCGAATATGAGAATGCGCCGCGTCATTTATGATAACCGGTGTTTTGCCGTTCTCATCAAGCATGCCGAATGGGCTGGCAAACACGGTCAGGTCTGGTGTCATGGCAATGTGTGTTCTGTTTATGATTCCCTCGGCTTCATCGACCGGTTCAATTGTTTCAAGGTTTTCCCCGAAGGCCAAATCGCCTGTATTATACGACTCACTAATAAGCGCCTCAAACCCTGCCTGCGTGTTCGTGCTGGGCGCGGCGATGGTACCCGAAGCCGCTACCTCAAATACTCTCCTTATGGCCTTGTTGAAGGTTACAACGCCTGCCAGATCATATAGAGGTAAGCCTAAACGTCTTGAAACATCCTTGATGATTACTACGTTTTTCCTGTAGCTTGCGCGTTCCTTCAGCAATTCGTATATCTTCCCTACTTTTTCACGCTCTGTACCGTTATCAAGGAAAATGAGAATAGTGCCTTCTTTCTCGGCGGTATCCAAGAGATCATTAAGACCCCCCAGTTCTATATCCAGGGAATCTATTATTTTAACCTTTGGAGTTTCTTTTGTGCCCAGCGCCGCATCTCTTACTCTAGCGAAGGAGGACGGCTTATATAGAGGCCTGGCGTTTTCGCTTAAAGCGATTAAATCTAATTCATTTTCATCTCTTACCGCCGCATTTTCCACGTCGCAGAAAATCCTTATTAAAAGCGTAAGAAGTCCCGTAGTTCCCACACTTACCATGACATCATGAGAGGATATTTCGATTCCGTACTCTCGGGTCACGTCATCCGTTATAAATCTAGCCATAGTCAGCTTAGAATGCGGTGTTCCGGTTATCGGCGAATAGGGATCGACAGGGTTATTTCTTATATATCTTCGTGCCGCGTTTATAAAGGTTTGGCGGTCTTCTTTAAACTCGTAAGCGCTCGGAAGTTCTCTTGCGACCGTGGTGAAGCAGCGTTCGAAATTTTCCCAGTTGGTTATGTATTCTCTGAACTGGTGGAGATTTGGATCGGTAGCATAAAGGCTGTCGTCTCGATCTAAAGAGTCACATACCGCATCGAATATCTCAACCGCTTTGGGAAGTACGCCTGAAGGATAGTGTTCCATGAGAAAATTCTTTATAAAACCCCTGGCGAACCGTTCCAGCACGGAGGCCCTTCTTGCGAAAGCTGAACTATCCTCAATTATCGCGGTATCGTTTCCGTCAGGTTCCGGGGCTATAATGTCAGGGTCGGACAGAACCGGCGCCGCAAGATGCAATTCTCTATCCTGGCATTCGCCAACCAATGTCCGCGCCGCGGGGATGGATAAGCCCCTTCCGTCAAGCGCAAACCCGATATTATAAAACAAAAACGCCTGTATTAATACGATCGAAACCGCTTTTAAAACTATTTTTTTCATTTTCTCTCCTTAATGTTTTAGTTCTTCACGTTCTTTACGTATCTCTAAGAAAAAGAAATTTCCGAAAAACACCCCAGATTATAGCATAGATTGAAAAATTTGCTGTCATACCCGAGTAAAAGAAATGTAACAAATATGTTACGGGATTTTTGCTTGTTATTTCGAAAGCAAGATGTTAGAATTACAAATATGGACGTAAAAAAGTTTATAAGAGACAATTTCAAGCACTTTAACGCCGCAGTATTAACCGAAGCGGCGGAAGGCTGGGTTCAGCACCTTGCGAAAGGGGGTAAGATGTTCCTTGCCATGGCCGGCGCCCTTTCGACAGGAGAGATAGGCATTTCACTGGCCAAGATGATAAGAAAAGGCAAAATTCACGGTATTTGCTGTACCGCCGCAAATTTAGAGGAAGATATATTTAATTTAATAGCCCACAAACGTTATAAGAGGCTGCCCGACTACCGCCATCTTAGCCCGCGGGAAGAACTTGACCTTAAAAACGCCCATCTTAATCGAGTTACCGATACGTGCATACCGGAAGAGTACGCCATAAGGAAATTACAGGAGAAACTGAACCCCTTTTTTAAAAGGGCCGAGGAAAATAAAAAAAGATTCTTTCCTTATGAGTTTATCTATCAGGTCATAAGAAGCGGCAAGCTTGAGCCTTTTTATGAAATTGCCCCTAGAGACAGTTGGGTTATAGCTGCGTGTGAGAAAAACCTTCCGATATTTACGCCCGGCTGGGAAGACTCTACGCTTGGCAATGGCGTTGTCGCGGACACCCGTAAAGGCTGTTTTAAGAATTTCAATTTTATGAAAAACGGCCTTGAGCAGATGGATTTTCTTATTAATTGGTACCTGAAGAACACAAAAGACAATTCTATCGGTTTTTTCCAGATAGGCGGCGGGATAGCCGGTGACTTTGCGATATGCGTTGTTCCCCTCATAAGGCAGGACATGGGCACTGATTGCAGGTTGTGGGGATATTTTTGCCAGATAAGCGACAGTACCACTTCATACGGTTCCTACAGCGGCGCTTCGCCAAACGAGAAAATTACATGGGAAAAACTAGGCATAGATACCCCGAGGTTTATCATAGAGTCGGATGCCAGCATTGTAGCGCCGCTTATATTTCGTTATGTGCTTGAAAGCTAATGAAACAGTGCTCCAGCCCCCAGCGTCCCAGTTCCCCAGCACGATAGGCGGCAAAAACTGGTGCGCTGGTGTTCTGGGTACTGGGGTACTGGAGCACCTCGTAACACAGTATGTTTAAAAAACTCGTGCTGAAGAACCGCAGTTACCGGCGCTTTTACGGAAATTTTAACATAAGCAGAAATACGCTTGCGAAACTTATTGACCTTGCGCGGCTTTCTCCGTCAGCGGCCAATCTGCAACCGCTAAAATACGTCATTTCTTGCGGACGAAAAAAGAACGCGCTTATATTCCCTTATCTCAAATGGGCAGGTTATCTTAAAGACTGGGCAGGGCCGGAAGAAAACGAGAGGCCGTCAGCTTATATTTTAATTCTTGGTGACACAAAAATAACTAAAAATTTTGACGCTGACTGCGGCATAGCCGCTCAAAGCATTCTTTTGGGCGCGACAGCTTTAGGCTTAGGCGGCTGCATGATAGGTTCGATAGATAGAGAGGGCTTGAGAAAATCCCTTGACATCGCGCGCCGTTATGAAATACGGCTTGTTATTGCTATTGGAAGACCGAAGGAGAGGGTAATCCTTAAAACAATCGGAAAAGAAGGTAATATTAAATACTGGCGTGACGCCAAAGGCATACATCATGTCCCTAAGAGAAGGCTCGAGGACATCATATTAGGTTAACCACCGCAGGGCGGAATCTATGATTCGACCCTGCCGGTGGCATAGGTTGGTTATGCTGAATTTTATTTATCACGTTCCTACAAAAATATATTTCGGAAAAGGCCAGATAAAAAGCTTGGGCGCGGAGCTTGAAAAACACGCCAAAAAAGCGCTTATAGTGACAGGTCAGGGCAGCGTGAAAAAACATGGCATATTCGACGATGTAGTAAAAGAGTTCTCCGCAGCCGGCGTGCCTTTCGCAGAACTTACGGGCGTAAAACCCAACCCGCGCTTAAAAAGCGTATACAACGGCATAGATATATGCAAGAAGGAAAAGGCGGATTTTATATTGGCGGTAGGGGGCGGAAGTGTAATAGATACCGCGAAAGCGATTGCCGCCGGAGTAAAATATAAAGGTGACGTCTGGGACTTTTTTACAAAAGACATAGTTTGCGAAGACGCCTTACCCTTAGGGACGGTTCTTACCCTTGCAGCCACCGGTTCCGAGATGGATACATACGCTGTTATAACGAACGAACAATCGCAACGTAAGCTGGCGTTCGGCTCAAAAGCGGTGAGGCCCGTTTTCTCTATACTGGATCCGGAATACACCTATACCGTTACCAAATATAATACCGCAGCGGGAATAGCCGATATCATGACTCATATTTTTGAGGAGTATTTCAGCGAGCCTTATTCCGCGGCAGTGCCTGACAGGATGTCGGAGGCATTGCTCAAAGTGTGCGTCCATTACGGCCCTGTGGCATGCGAAAATCCGCGTGATTACGAGGCAAGGGCAAACATATTGTGGACAAGCAGCCTGGCGTTGAATGATATGCTGGACGCAGGCAAGCGTGGTGATTGGGCCTCGCACGCGATAGAGCACGAATTGAGTGCAATATACGATATAAGCCACGGCGTTGGACTGGCCATAATAGTACCTAACTGGATGAGATTTGTATTAAACAACGATACCGCGAGGAAATTAGCCGACTACGGAAAAAACGTTTGGAATATTGATGGGAAAAACGAGATGGAAATCGCAAATAAAGCGATTGACAAGACGATAAGTTTTTTTAAATCGCTTGGCCTGCCTTCCAGGTTAAAAGAAATCGATATAGGGAATGAACATTTTAAAAAAATGGCAGAAAGCGCCATCGAATGCCAGGGGGAAGTAGGGAGTTTTAAAAGTTTATCCGCAAGCGACATCGTGGAAATATTTAAGATGTCACTCTAAGGCTGTGGGGATTAAGCCGCAATATTTGAATAGCTGCGTTAAACACGGATTCGCACGGATTGAAAAACGGATTTACACGGATATCATAAAAATCCCCAATGCCAAATAATTGAGACTTGGGATTTGTCCCGAATGCAGAATCTTCTCTAGAGTTTCTTCGGGATCCCGCCACACGTAAGTAATGGCGGGAAGTATTCATTCGTCATTGAGATTTTGACATTTGGAATTATATAGAATCCGTGAAAATCCGTGTTAAATATTAGGATAAGAATTTTAAAAGATGAGACCTTCAGCACATATTATAGTATCATTTTCGCTGGGGACCGTATTCGGTTTTCTCACGAAATCCGTTTACGCAGGGCTTCTGTGTCTTGTCTCCGGCAATCTGCCGGATCTCGACCATGTGATAGAATACATTATCCACCATGGCGTTAGGAATTTTACGGTTAAAAATATGCTGGAGGCATGCGAGCAGACGACACAAAGAAAAGGCGACCTTAGATTCAACAAGCTTTATCTTGTATTCCATTCCTGCGAATTGGCTATTTTTCTTTGTGTCGCGGCCGTTTATACGAAAAACGTATATATCGCGGCTGCGGCCATCGGCTATTCTTCTCATATAATACTTGATTATATAGGGAATGACGTCACACCCCTTTCATATTTCATGTTATGGCGAGCCACGGTGGGATTCGATACCGGCAGGTTGATTAACGATGGAAAAAGTTGATATTACCGTTATCGGCGCCGGGGTCATAGGCCTTGCCGTTTCATACCTCCTTTCAGACCATAAAAAAGAAATAACTGTAATAGAGAGAAATCCGTCATTCGGCCAGGAAACAAGTTCAAGGAATTCGGAAGTGATCCATGCAGGCATCTATTATCCGAAAACGAGCCTTAAATGTAAAACCTGCATAAGGGGTAAAGAGCTTTTATATGAACTGTGCTCAAAGCACGGTATCCCGCACAAAAAGACGGGAAAACTTGTCGTGGGAACAGGTAACGGGGAACTGGCAAGGCTTAATGATATTTATAATAACGCGATAGGCTGCGGAATAAAAAAGTTAACTTTTATAGATAAAAAAGATATAAAAAAACTGGAACCGGGCGTAACCGCGGAAGCGGCGCTTTTTTCTCCGGACACAGGGATTTTTGATTCACACGGCATAATGAACCTCTTTTTTCAATCCGCCAGAAGAAAGAACGTTAATTTCACATTTTCTGTGGAGGTAAAGGGCGTCGAAAAAAAAGGTTTATACTACGTGATTACAGTGGCGGAACCGAACAGGGATCTATTCTCATTCCAGACAAAAGTGGTGATAAATTGCGCGGGTCTTTTTTCCGATTTTATCGCGGAACGCGCCGGAATAGATATTTATAGAAATTCTTACAAGATAAATTATTGCAAAGGGCAGTATTTCAGGATAAGAAACCCGGGAAAATTTTCAATAAACCACCTTGTTTATCCGCCACCGACACCAATAGACCTCGGTATTCACATTACACCGGATTTAAGAGGGGGCTTACGGCTCGGGCCGGATATGGCGTATGTGGAACATATAAATTATGATGTTTGCGAAAAGGATAAAACAAGGTTCTTGGACGCCGTCCAAAAATTTTTGCCCAATCTGGGATTAAATGATATAATACCCGATACCGCCGGCATAAGGCCGAAACTGCAGAAAGCCGGCGAGGATTTCGTGGACTTTGTCGTAATAGACGAAAAGGAAAAAGGCTTACCGGGGTTTATAAATACAATTGGAATAGAGTCGCCCGGCCTGACAAGTTCTCTTGCCATAGCGGAGATTATAAGGGATATGGTAAAGGGTTATGTCAAATGACCCTATGTTAAGGAAACCGCCTAAAAAAAACGGAGCGAACATCATGATAATGCATTCGCTAAAAGTAGGATTTAGTTTTGGTCTTACATCAGGCATTATTACGACACTAGGGCTTATGGTTGGCCTGCATGCCGGCACCCATTCAAAACTTGTCGTAATAGGAGCAATATTGACAATAGCGATTGCGGACGCTTTTTCGGACGCTTTGGGCATACACATATCGGAGGAGTCCGAAAACCAGCATACCCCAAAACAGGTATGGGTAGCGACTATAGCAACTTTTCTGGCAAAATTCGTATTTACGCTGACATTCATAATACCTGTTTTGTTGCTTGAGCTTTCAGAAGCTGTTGTGATAAGCATTATATGGGGCCTTTCGATGCTTTTTATTTTTAGCTACAAAATGGCCTCGGAACAGAACGAGAACCGCCTTAAAGTTGTATCCGAGCACATGATTATAGCCGTAATGGTTATTCTTGCAACTCATTACCTCGGCCACTGGATAGCCGTAACTTTCAATTAACGTGAGGCAAAAATGGAAACCTTTGACGCAATACAAAAACGTGCCAGCGTGAGAGAGTATAAAACCGATCCTGTAGATAAGGCTTTGCTGGAAAAACTTGTAGATGCCGCAAGGCGTGCGCCTACGGCAAGGGCTGTTGAACCATGGGAATTCGTGGTGGTAGAGAATAGGGCCACGTTAAAAAAAATAGGCGAGATAGCTCAATCGGGAAGTTTCATAAAAGACGCGGCTTGTTGCATAGCCGTTTTCTGTAGCGACACGAAATATTATCTCGAGGACGGCTCGGCCGCTACGGAAAATATTTTACTTGCGGCCCGGGATTCCGGTTTGGGTGCATGCTGGGTAGCCGGAGACAAAAAGCCTTATACCGGTGAGATTTCAAAACTTTTAGGGGCGAAACCAGACCTTAAACTCGTAAGCCTCATCTCTTTGGGGTGGCCGAAAAAAGACGTAAAACAGCTAAAAAACCGCAAATTGGACGAAGTTATACACTGGGAAAGGTTTTAAGCGCGATGGAAATACTGGATAAAAGTATTTTAGCCGAAACCGAAGGCACAAGAGTCGTAAAAATAGAGGTTAACCAGCCCCTTATCGCTTCCAAGGCGGAAGCCGGACAATTTGTTGTTTTGATGGCTAAAGCGGAAGGCGAAAGGATACCCCTTACAGTAGTGGATAAGGACGTAGCCAAAGGCTCAATTACCCTGATTTTTCAGGAGCTTGGTCTTACCACCAAGTTTCTGGGTAAGTTAAAAAAAGGTGACAGCCTTTATTCCATAGCCGGGCCATTGGGGCATCCTACAGAAATAAAAAAATATGGGAATGTAATTTTGGTTGGGGGTGGCGTGGGTATTGCCGAAATCTATCCCGTGGCAAAAGCATTAAAGGAAGCCGGAAATTGTGTGATTGCGATTATCGGTGCGAGAACAAAAGAGCTACTTATCCTTGAAAATGAATTAAAAAATATATCTGACGAGTTGCATATTACCACCGACGATGGATCTTATAGCAGGAAAGGGTTCGTTACAGATATTTTAAAAGAGTCGTTAACCTGTAACTTAAAACTTAAAACCTATAACCTTATATACGCCGTCGGCCCCATTCCCATGATGAGAATGGTTTCTTCGATAGGATTCGAACACAAAATAAAGACGGTCGTGTCACTTAACGCGCTTATGGTTGACGGGACGGGTATGTGCGGCTCGTGCAGGGTAACGGTAGGCGGCAAAATAAAATTCAGTTGCGTGGACGGTCCTGAATTCGAAGGCGCTCTTATAGATTGGGATGAGTTCGAGAAAAGAAGCAGGATTTACGCGGATAAGGAAAAACACATCTGTAAGCTACGCGGATTAAACTGATTTTGAACGGATTAAACGGATACGCATCCGTTTAATCCGTAATAAATCCGTGTTTAAATAATGAAAAAACCACCTACAAATCCAAAAGAGATAGACCCAAAAGCCAGAATAGCCGGTTTTGATGAAGTTGTCTTATGCTATACCGAAAAAGAAGCTCTCGCGGAAGCCGCACGTTGCCTTCAATGTAAGAATCCTACCTGTATCGCCGGGTGTCCCGTAGGAATAGATATAAAGAAATTTATTGCCCAGATTTCCGCTAAGGATTACAAAAATGCTTATTTGACCATTAAGGAAAAGAATAATTTTCCCTCAATCTGCGGCAGGGTTTGCCCTGCGGAATACCAGTGCAGGAAGACTTGTATTTTTACCAAAAAGGACCTGCCTTTTGCCTCTAAAGACGCGATTAACATACATTTCCTCGAGCGTTTTGCAGGCGACTACGGTATGAAGCATGTGGAGCACCAGAGCACCAGAGCACCAGAGCGCCAGATTAATGGTATAAGAGTCGCCGTTGTCGGTTCGGGACCGGCGGGACTCTCTTGTGCCGGAGAGCTCGCGAGGGCCGGTATAAAGGTGGTTATTTTTGAAAGTTTGCACAAACCAGGAGGGGTTCTCCGCTATGGCATACCGCCTTTCCGCCTCTCCCCAGAAACGCTGGATTTCGAGATAGCTTATCTGGGAAAACTGGGTGTCGAGATAAAAACTAATACTATTATCGGAAGAACGAAATTGCTTAATGAGCTTTTTAAAGAGGGCTTTCACGCCGTTTTTCTCGGTCTCGGGGCGGGCACCCCTTCCTTTATGGGAATCCCCGGGGAAAACTTTTGCAATATTTATTCGGCAAACGAATTTCTCACAAGAGTCAATTTCATGGGAGCGTATAAATTCCCAGAAGCGCACACCCCCGTGAATATAGGTAAAGACGTTATAACAATAGGGGGAGGTAATACGGCCATGGACGCGGCAAGGGTGGCGTTACGGCTGCAAAAGATAAATAACATAGATACAAACGTCAAGGTATTTTACAGGCGTACCGAAAACGAGATGCCGGCCAGAAGACTTGAAATAGAGCACGCCAAAGAGGAAGGCGTTAATTTCGAATTTTTAGTGCAGCCTATAAAGTTCGAAGGAGATGAAAACGGTAACGTTAGAAGCATAGAATGTCTTAGATGCCGGCTGGGAGAACCGGATTCAAGCGGAAGGAGAAGGCCGGTAACCATTGAGGGTAGTGAGTTTAAAAGCAAGTGTGACATAGCCATAATAGCGACCGGCCTTCTCGCAAATCAGGTGCTTACAGGCGTCACTCCTCTTTTAAAAACAGATAAATGGGGCAACGTAGAGGTGAATCCCGTTACAATGGAGACATCGATAAAGAATGTATATGCCGGCGGAGACATAGTGGGGGGCGAGGGAACCGTTATAGAGGCTATGGGTATGGCCAAGAAAGCAGCTGCAGCTATAATTGAAAGACTTGAAAGGAAATTGTCTTGACAAGCCGTCCCGGTCTTATATATAATCTCCCTAAATTCGTTATTTGTTCTACGATTATTATTTTTGAATATATTTGCCTAATCTTTATGCAAAATATGGCTATATAATATGCAGTTATGCGTGTAAGCGGTATCAAAACACTTATAAAAAGCCGAAAATCGCCAACCGACCTTATCGAAGTTTTACAGGATATACAGGCCTCTTATAACTACCTTCCCGAAGAAGCGCTCAGAAAAGTATCGGAAGAACTGAAGGTACCGCTTATAGAAGTATTTAGGGTAGCAAATTTTTACAAAGCCTTCAGTTTAAATCCCCGCGGGAAACATCTTATTACAGTATGCATGGGTACGGCCTGCCATGTGAGAGGGTCCCGGAGGCTTGCGGATGAACTGCTTGGTATGCTGAAAATCAAACCGGGCCAGACAACCGCCGATGGAAAATTTACGGTAGAGACGGTTAATTGCCTCGGTGCCTGTGCCCTGGGTCCGATAGTTGTTTTAGACGGCAAATACCACAAACACATGGATGCCTCCAAATTGCGGAACCTTATACAGAATTTGCGGGTAAAACAAACAGGAAAAGGTAATGCCAAAAATAAAAAACGTCTCAGATCTTGAAAAACTTGCCCTGAGGCGAAAAAAAGAAAATTCCGCCTATAAGAAAATAATCACTGTTTGCGCAGGAACAGGTTGTTCGGCTTCCGGATGCGGGGACGTCCTGAAATGGCTTCGTGTCGAACTAAGCCGCAAAAAACTTACTCGGAAGATAAAAATACGCACAACAGGATGCCACGGCTTTTGCGAACAGGGCCCGCTTATGGTGATAGAACCGGGCAATATTTTCTATTGCCAGGTTAACCCCAATGATATTCCCGAAATTATCTCCGAAAGTATCGCGTCTGATAAAATTGTTGAAAGGCTGTTATACAAAGACCCCGCTACAGGGCACAAGGTAATACGCGAAAAAGACGTACCTTTCTATAAGTCCCAGGATAGAACCGTATTGGGCCAGAATAAACTGGTGGATCCATGTGACATAATCGATTATATTTCTAACGGCGGTTATTCTGCTCTGGCAAAAGTACTTGGCAAGGTAAACCCGGAAACTGTTATCGAAGAGGTAAAGGAATCAGGGTTAAGAGGGAGGGGAGGCGGCGGATTCCCTACGGGGAAAAAGTGGGAATATTGCAGACGCGCCGAAGGTACCCCTAAATACGTAATATGTAACGCGGATGAGGGTGATCCGGGGGCGTACATGGACCGCAGCATACTGGAAGGAAATCCGCATGCCGTCCTTGAAGGCATGCTTATAGGCGCTTATGCGATAGGGGCCTCGCACGGATTTATATACGTAAGAAATGAATATCCCCTGGCCGTGCAGCATTCCAGAGAGGCCGTTAGGGAGGCGGAAGATCTTGGGTTATTGGGAAAGAATATTTTAGGTAAAAGTTTTTCTTTTGATATAAAAATAGCCAGAGGCGGCGGCGCTTTTGTATGCGGCGAATCCACGGCTTTAATGGCCTCGCTTGAAGGGAAAGTCGGAGAACCGAGGCCTAAAGATATACATACAACGGACAGGGGTTTTATGGATTTTCCGACAAACCTTAACAATGTGGAAACATGGGCGAACGTGCCTTCGATAATAAATAGAGGCGCCGCCTGGTTTGCCGGCAAAGGAAAAGGTAAGAGCAAGGGCACGAAAATATTTGCCCTTACGGGAAAGATAAAAAACACAGGGCTTGTGGAAGTCCCAATGGGCCTTAGCATCCGTGAAGTAATATACGATATAGGAGGAGGTTCTTCTACAGGCAAGAGGATCAAGGCGGTTCAGACGGGCGGGCCTTCAGGCGGGTGCATACCCGAGAGGCTTTTTGATCTTGAAGTGGATTTTGAGGCGCTTTCAAACGCCGGCTCTATGGTTGGTTCCGGCGGAATGGTTGTGATGGACGAATCAACATGCATGGTGGACGTGGCCAAATATTTTCTCAGTTTTCTCATAGACGAATCATGCGGAAAATGCGTGCCTTGCAGAATAGGCCTTAGCCGTATGCTGGAGATAATAAATGATATCACTTCCGGTAACGGTACCGAGGATAAACTTAACCTCCTCAGGGATACGGCACAGACTGTTTCAATAGCGTCCCTGTGCGCGCTTGGCAAGACAGCACCAAACCCTGTTCTGTCTACGCTTGAGCACTTCCGCGAGGAATACGACGCTCACATAAAGGAAAAGCGCTGCCCGGCAGGGGTGTGTAAGGCGCTGGTGCGTTACCGGATAGACAAGAAAAAATGCAAAGGTTGCGGGGCCTGCCTAAAAGCATGTCCCCACGGCGCCGTAGTGAAAAAGGGCAGCATTTATGGAATAAACAACGCCGCGTGCCAAAAATGCGGTATCTGCAAGGAAACGTGCAAATTTTGCGCGATAACAGTTGCTTGAAAACGGTGGACATATATGAACGGTACGAATAGATACGTGACACTTAAGATAGACGGCGCCATAGTGCACGCGATGGCAGGCACGTCAGTTTTAGACACAGCCTTGAGCTATGGCATATGCATACCTCATCTTTGCCACATGAAAGACCTTATGCCCGCCGGTTTATGCCGTCTGTGTATTGTTGAGCACGTGAAAAACGGAAAATCAAAAGTTACAGCCTCCTGCACGCTTGAGGTCGAGGAGGGCATGGTCATACTCGCCCATACGGAGAAAATACTTAAGGCAAGGAAAAATATTGCGGAAATGCTCGTAGCTGAAGCACCCAACTCGCGCGCCATACAGGATATCGCGGTAAGGTGCGGCGTAAAAAATGTACGCTACCCTTTCCGCAACAAGGCGTGCGTGTTATGCGGCCGTTGCGTGCGCGCATGCGGAGAAATATGGCGGTCTAAATCGCTGGGATTCGTAGGGCGCGGCAGCGAAAGACGCGTAGCCCTTCCCTTAAATGAGAGACCGGAATATTGCAAGAAGTGTAACGCGTGTATAGATCTGTGCCCTATGACTATAACGCCGTGCCCGGGGCCGATGAAAAAAGGCGAAGAATATCTTTGCGGGCTGTGTGAATCCCAACTTTCAATGGCCAAAGATATTGAAGATACCTGCGTATCATGCCGCCTGGGTGACGGGTTTGATTGCGTTAGGAAACGAAGTTAGAGTAAGCCGTCGAGCGGCAGATTTTCAAAAGATTGAAGACGGGCGTCGGTTACATACCTGCAGTGTAATTTAGAAAATGCCGCCCGCGTCTTTAAAAATTTCTTGACAAGTTTCCCCAAAATTGTATAATATCTCCCAGCAAAGAAGCAAATAGGCGGAAAAAATTGGAACAAAGGCGTTCTATAATAGGACGCCTTTTTATTTTTTTATAGTGTGCCTTAATTTTATGCATAAGCTGTATAATAAGTAATCAGAAAGGGAGGAAAAATGAATTTACAGAGACCGAACTCAAATGATGTTACGCAGACATCTAACAGATCCAGGGATGTAGCGCCGACATCCGGCATATGCACGCGCTGTATCGATGGCTGCCGGGGAAACTGTGAGATATTCAAAGCGACTTTCAGAAGCCGGGAGGTTATATATCCCGGTCCGTTCGGCGAGATAACAGCAGGCGGCGACAAGGACTATCCCGTAGATTATTCGCACCTTAACATACAGGGTTATGCTATGGGAGCGAAAGGCTTACCCAAGGGGGTAAAGGGGGATCCCGACACAGCCATATTCCCCGCAGTGGACACGGAGACGGAATACGGCTGGACAAAAAAAGTTAAAATGAGAATCCCGGCTTTTACGGGCGCTCTCGGGTCTACCGAGATAGCCAGGAAAAACTGGGAACACTTCGCTATAGGCGCGGCCATTTCCGGGGTTACGCTTGTATGCGGTGAGAACGTTTGCGGCATAGACCCGAAACTCGAACTTGATTCAAAGGGAAAAATAAAGAAAGCCCCGGACATGGACAGGAGAATAGAGACTTACAAGAAATTCCATGAAGGGTACGGCGAGATACTGGTTCAGATGAACGTTGAGGATACGCGTTTAGGCGTTGCCGAGTACGTAAGAAAAAAACATGACCTTGAAACGATAGAGTTGAAATGGGGACAGGGCGCCAAATGCATAGGCGGTGAAATAAAGGTAAAAACGCTGGAAAGGGCGCTTGAACTCAAAAAACGGGGATACATAGTTACTCCCGACCCTACGGCTAAGTCGGTTCAGGCCGCGTATAAACACGGCGCGATAAAAGAGTTTGAACGCCATTCACGTTTAGGTTTCGTAACGGAGGAGGACTTCCATAAGGAGATAAAACGCCTGAGGGATTTGGGCTTTAAGCGCATAACCCTTAAGACAGGTGCTTATCCAATGAGAGAGCTCGCCATGGCCATAAGATTTTCTTCCGAGGCAAAAATAGACCTGCTTACGATAGACGGCGCTCCGGGAGGGACGGGTATGAGCCCGTGGAGGATGATGGAGGAATGGGGCATCCCTACATTTTATCTTCAATCCATGGCTTATCAGATTTGTGAGAAACTCGCCAAAAAAGGAAAACGTATTCCCGATATAGCTATAGCAGGCGGCTTTTCGACAGAAGACCATATATTTAAGGTGCTCGCTATGGGCGCGCCTTACGTAAAAGCCGTATGCATGGGAAGGGCGCTTATGATTCCCGGTATGGTAGGCAAAAACATAGGCTTCTGGATTGAGGGAAAAGATCTGCCGCAAACAGTATCGCGTTTCGGCAAAACCCCGAAAGAGATATTTGTTTGCTATGATGAACTGGCGGAGAAATACGGTAAAGACATGAAAGACATTCCCCTTGGAGCGGTAGGAATATACAGCTTCTCACAAAAGCTGAAGGTAGGGTTACAGCAACTTATGGCCGGTTCCAGGAATTTCAAGCTGGATACCATATCAAGGAAGGACGTCATGTGCCTTACCGAGGAAGCGACAAAAGTTTCAGGCATTCCCTATATTATGGATGCTTACAGGGAAGAGGCCGAAGAAGTTATAAATTCGTAAGAGGCTCCTTGTCTCTATAAAATCCCGCCCTTTGCGGATTGGTTTAAAATCAATCCGCAAAGGGCGGGATTATTTTGTTGATTTAAAACAGAATGCTGCTAAAATAAGAGCGTAAGATAGAAATGAAAGGAGATGTTATGGGTAACAATAACATTACTAAAAAAGACGTGCTGAAAATCGCAAAAGAAAAAGACGTGAAATTCATAAGGCTTTGGTTTGCCGATATCACGGGACAGATGAAAGGTTTCGCCATAACACGCGAAGAGCTTGAGAACGCGCTGGAAGACGGGATGGGATTTGACGGTTCGTCCATAAAGGGTTTCGCCCGAATAGACGAATCGGACATGATAGCCATGCCGGACCCTTCAACATTTACGATACTTCCTTACCGGCCCAAGGAAAAAGCCGTAGCCGGAATGCTTTGTGACATTCTGAATCCCGACAGGACCCCCTACCAGGGCGACTCAAGGTATATACTAAAAAAAGTATTAGATAAGGCGAAATCCAAAGGATTCGAGTTCTACATCGGACCGGAACTGGAGTTTTTCATATTCAAAGATGAAAAATCCACGCAGATCCTGGACGAAGGAGGTTATTTCGACATAACGACCCTTGATGCCGGCAATGAGGTGAGGCGTGAAATAATACTCACCCTTGAGCAAATGGGGGTAGATGTGGAATATTCCCATCACGAAGTGGCGCCTTCACAGCACGAGATAGATTTGCGTTACACGAATGCCGCTTCTATGGCCGATATAGTGATGCTTTACAGGATGGTCGTGAAAGAAATCGCCATGAAAAACGGTTTGTACGCTACCTTTATGCCCAAACCTATTTTCGGCCAGAACGGAAGCGGCATGCATACGCACCAGTCGCTTTTTAGGGGAGATAAAAATGCGTTTTTTGACCCCAAAGACAAATATCACCTGTCCGGAGAAGGGAAATCATATATCGCGGGTATCCTTAAGCATTCAAGAGAAATAACGCTAATTTGCAATCAGTGGGTAAATTCTTATAAAAGGCTTGTTCCCGGATATGAGGCGCCTGTCTATATCTGCTGGGCAAGAAGGAACCGCAGCGCCCTGGTGCGCGTTCCCATGTATAAACCCGGGAAGGAGAAGGCGACAAGGATAGAATTCAGGTCGCCGGATCCGGCATGCAACCCATACCTTGCATTTGCCTGTATGCTTGCGGCGGGGCTGAAAGGTATGGAGGATAATTACCAGCTTGCGGAAGCCCTGGAAAGAGACGTTTATCACTTAAGCCTTGAGGAAATGAAAGAACTGGGCGTGGAATGTCTTCCGGGGAGCCTCATAGAAGCCATCGAAATAGCGGAAAACAGCGCCCTTCTGAGGGAAATACTCGGCGAGCACATATTTAATAATCTCATAATGGCGAAAAGAATCGAGTGGGACGAATACAGAAAAAGGGTGCATGAGTACGAAATACAAACATATCTGCCTGTATTATGAAGCAGCATTCTTACAAAGAATATATCGAAGCGCTTAGCAAAATAAGCAGGGCCATTTCCTCGGACCTGTATCTCGGGGATGTGCTCAAACTCGTAGTTACCCTTACGGCTAACGTTATGAAAGCCAAGATATGCGCCCTGTGGCTTCTTGACGAGAAGTCACAGGAGCTGAAAATCCGCGCCACGCAGGCTATGAGCGAGGAGTACCTAAAAGACAGAAGTCTAAAAGTTGGGGAAGGAGTGGTCGGACTGGTCGCGGAAGAGAAAAAACCGCTTATTATATACGATGTTTTAAAAGACGAGCGGTATAAGGAGAAAAAGCTCGCGAAAAAGGAAAGCCTCGTTTCAATGCTTAGCGTGCCCATGATGATAAAAAAAAGGGTAATAGGCGTCATAAACTGTTATACGACGTCCCCCTATAAATTTACAAAAAGCGACACGGAGCTTCTTAGCACCGTAGCCAATCAGGCGGCTGTGGCCATTGAGAATACAGAACTTATGGTAAAAACAAAGGTTGTACAGGAAGAGCTCGAGGCCAGAAAAAAAATCGAGAAAGCCAAGGGCATACTGATGCGTGAGCAAAAAATAAGCGAGGAAGAGGCATACAACCTGATGCGCAGGTCCAGCATGGATAAGCGTGTTAATATGAAGGATATAGCGGAAGCCATAATCCTGTCTCACGAGATAAAGAAAAGCGTGTAAGAAAGATACGTTCTTTGAAATAGTCGTAATGCAGCAGTCCGAATAACGCAAAAACCGTAAAATCCGCTTGACACAAAGACGTTTTTATGGTATATTTACACTAACAATGAAGTTTAAGGCAAAGTAGCCCCAAAAGGGCTATTTTTTTTATTTAGACATAGGCGAAGGGGCCTTTTAGACTGAGGAAGTCTGAAAGGCCCCTTTTGTTTTTGGAGACGAACAATGTATTTTGAAGAACTGGCAGGCAGAATTTCACCTAAACTCAGGGCCATAGCGAAGAAACTCGAAAGGCGGGAAGCGTTTTTTGATGCGGATGACCTTTACCAGGAATCACTTATTTTGCTCTGGGAAAAAAGCAGGAAGGGGGAGCTTGACGATAAGACGGACAGCTATATCCTGCAGGGCTGTTTCTATTTTTTAAAAAATTACATAAGGGTTACCTATAAAACACTAGACCGTAACTCCAAAAGTATAGACGAACTTTCGAAAAATAATGAAAACGGCAAAACAGGGCTTACCATAAAAGACCCGGAAAACAGATTCGCTTTCATGGTGGTGGATATACTGGTCGAAGACATACTGCCGTCGCTTACCGGGCGGGAAAAAGAGGTTTTTCTCCTGAGCATTGATGAGATGACATCAAGGGAGATAGGAAAAATTCTCGGCATATCCCATGTTATGGTAGTGAAGATAGGAAAAAAAATAAGGGAGAAATGCGCCTCCTTAAGGGAAGAAATAATAAATAATAAGTTACCAGGATAGGTTTCTTTTTTACTTGTATTGGCGAAAAGGGAATGTACACGTAGTAGTGTAGAAATTACAAAGGGGTTTCTATAAAGAACCCCCTTTTTACGTTAAGACATAGGCGTCGCAAGGATCGAAGGTCGGTCCAAGGGGCGCCTTTATTATTTTAGGGAAGCATGGTTCACCTGCCCTAAATCCAAGAGGAATTAATAGGTGAAAGGAAAAGTAAAGATGTTTAAAAAAGCGATTTTTACGGGTTTAGTTCTTTTAATTTTATTCTGTTACTTTAGAACATATGCTGACGACAGCCTGTTTAAGGAGATGTCAAACCCTTCGTGGTTATCTGATATTGAGAAACCGGCCTGGATGCCGGATGTAGAGGGTGGTATTACATTTGAGACCAAATATATCTGGAGGGGCCAAAAGATAGTAGATGATTTTGTATTGCAGCCGGAGGCATCCATATCGAAATACGGGCTTGCGCTTTCCTGGTGGGGCAACTTCAGTACCGCCAATTCCCACCAGGGCAGATGGACTGAGCATGATTATACTATCGATTATTCCTCTAATATAGGAGAGGTTAGAAAATACCTGAACGCCGATGACGGTACCATGGGTTTTATTAATTCCGTAGGTTTCAGCGCGGGGCATATATTTTATATCTTCCCGGAATCAAGCGGCAAGAATTTTCATTCCGAGGAATTTTACTTCGGCGTATCTTACGACTGCCTACTTCAACCTTTTGCTACATGGTACATAGATTACGCAAGGGGCTCGGGTTCCTATATAGAGTTTGGTGTGGCGCCTTCGGTGGATCTCGGAAACGGTGTGGAGTTCGCCGCCGGTGTGACGGCGGGTTACAACGCCGGCCAGTGGGGATACGGATATAAATTCGCGCCTGTATTGTTTTCCGCGGAAATCAGCGTGCCCATTTTAAAATATTTCACCGTTACACCCAATATAAATTATTCACTGGCCGTTGACAGGAGCGAAAAAGATAATGGGCTGGCTTACGGGTCGGAGTTTTACGGAGGTATTAAAATAAGCGCCGCGTACTAAAAATTTGCGGTTTTGTATACAAACAACATAGAACATTTTT
>JAFGLX010000146.1 GCA_016927795.1 Candidatus Omnitrophota bacterium | reverse complement strand
GATGGGAAGGCCGCCGGGAGGGCGGGAGAGCCAGAATACCTGCCTATATTTAAGAGGCACACCGATGCCTCGCTGTCGAGAGAGCAGTATATAAAGGGTGAAGAAAATCAGGGTGCAACCCCGCCCTTTTGCAAAACGTAAGAATACGTTACGTACTATTACGCATAGCAAAAGGACGGGGTTTTTTATTTCTATTAAAAAGAAAGGACACTAATGAAAAAGTTAACTTATGTTTTAGCAGTATGCGCGTTTTTAGCAAAGAGCGTACTGGCGGAAGAAAATTCCAAGGTCGCGGAGAAGCCCAGCCTTGTCGGGCAAACAATAGACACTACGCTCTCACCGCTGGACAGCTTCTTCTCACAGGCTCAGCGTCTGGACCCGATTGTGATAACCCCGACAAGATATGAAGACCCGTCTCTCAATGTAAGCTCAAACATAACGGTCATAACCGAAGATGAGATAAAGCGCTCGTGTGTAAAGTATATTCCGGATTTACTGCGTCAGCAGGCGGGCATTGTTGTGAACGATTTACTCGGGAACGGAAAGTCCACGAGTGTTGATATTAGGGGATTTGGCGATTCGGCCGCAATGAACGTGCTGGTTCTGGTAGACGGGCGAAGAACAAATCAGATAGACCTCTCCGGAGTGGACTGGACACAGATAGACATAAACAATGTCGAGAAGATAGAAATCGTAAGAGGCGGACAGAGCGTTTTGTACGGCGATAACGCAACCGGCGGAGTTGTAAACATAATAACGAAAAGCGGGAAAGATAAAAAATACGAGGCCGGGGTAAGGCTCGCAAGCGGCTCTGACCGGTATAAGGCCTGCAAGGCGCACATAGCCGGCAGTAATAGCTTCCTGGACTATTACGCTAACCTCTCATCTACTTATAATCACGGAAGACGGGTAAATAATAATCTGGAGACCGCTGATTACGCCGCGAATATAACCCTCAGGCCGACCGACAGTTTGAAACTCAACTTTTCAACGGCGTATCACAAGGATTGGTACGGACTCCCGAGCGCGGTGAAACCGTCGGATATAAATCTAATCGGTCGGGAGGGAAGCCTCTCTCCGGATAACCGGGCCAAAACGGAAGATGCCTATTTCATGTTTACACCCGAAGCAGACCTTAATACTGCTCTCGGGGAATTATTTTTCTCAAGCGATGTTGTTCTCAAGGGGCGACGGTCAAATGCCGTGTTCAAATCTTCAAGCGGCGATTCCATAGTAAAACACCATATCACCGGGTTCGGGGTAACTCCGAAACTGGCGTTTACAAAAGAACTTTTCAACGTTGAAAACAGGCTCATGGTGGGGCTGGATTACTACGCGAACAGGGATTTCATCGAAGACGGTTTTGAGTCGCAGATACCATTTATTTTCCCCACGACCATAAATTATATAAAAATCCACAAAGACACCCTGGGAGTTTATATAAGCGATACCGCTCAATTGCCGCTAAACTTTATTCTAACCAGCGGCGTTAGAGGGGAAGGGGCTTTTTATTATTTCGATCAGGACGCGGTGGTGCGCTCAACAAACAGGGCGCATCCTTTAGAGTACGCCTATGATATCGGGCTCACCTATAAATATAACAAGAATTCGTCAATATACGGCCGGTATTCGCGCTCATTTAGGTTTCCGGCTACGGATGAGTACTATAGCCCGATTATGCTCTTCTATACGTTCACGGGAGACCAGCTGGTTTCGGGCGGATTGGATAAAGACCTGAAAACCCAGACCGCCTATAATTACGAGCTCGGTATTAAGGAAAATTCTTCAAAGTATCTGAGCCTAAAAGCCGACTGTTATTTTATGGATGTCCGGAATGAGCTTATGTATGACCCCATAGAGTTTAAAAATACCACGGCTGACTTTACGATACACTACGGCCTCGAGCTTGAGGGACATGTTTACCTGTTTGACATGCTTGATATTTTCGCTAATTATACATATCAAAAAGCTTATTTCACCGAAAACGGCAGTTTCGTGGGCAACGAGATACCTCTTGTTCCGCACAACAGGTTTTCTGCGGGCGTAAATTTATCGTATATGGACTGCTTCTACATGAGTTATATAACCACTTATGTGGGCGAACGTTATTTCGCCAATGATTTACTGAACGAGATGCCTAAGATGAAACCCCATATGGTTCACGATGTTAAGTTCTCGTACAAAAAATACGGGGTAGAGCTCTTCTTGTCAATCAACAACATATTGGACGAAGAATACGAGGAATACGGGGCCCTGGATTTTTACCGCACAAGCCCCGGATACTACCCTTGTCCAAGGCGGAATTATATACTTGGCCTTGAATATAAATTCTAGAAGCGGTATGCAACAAATGCGTTTGCTTTTTACGCTTTTTAGTGTAAAATAACTTCCTATGTTTAAGGAATTATCGCTAAAGGCGACTTTTGCAATATCACTGTCGATTCACTTTTTGGCATTTTCCCCATGGGGTTTATTTCATTTTCATCCGTTTAAGCAAAACGCGGAAAAGAAAATCGAGGTATACTATGTTCTTGAAGAACGGCTAAAAAAATCGACTAACGAGACGGCGCGTAATATTCCGCAGGAATATAACCTGGAAAGAAAAAAGCTACAGCAGAAAAAGAATGAAGCGCCGGCGAAAAGCGAGAAACCCGTCACGTCAAATAAAACGCCTGAAAAAACGCTTCCCGAGGAAAAAAAGCAGCCTTATGTAGAAGTCGAAAACCTGAAAGAATACATATCCTACTACGAGCTATTGCGTGAAAAAATAAAAGCTGCGGCGCCAATACACTACACGCGATTGAGCGAACAGGGGAGTGTAAACGCAATTTTCGTACTGCACCGAAATGGCAATATAAAAGAACTTCGTATCGATGAGACTGAGAGCGCCCAGAGCGGCTATCTAAGAGAGATAGCCGTAAAAAGCATAAAATCCGCCGCTCCGTTCCCGCCATTCCCGGAAGCGCTGAAAAAGGACGAGCTCACTTTCAGCATAGCCATTATATTTAAAAAAGAGTGATAGAAGCGCTTGACACAACGCAACCTCTGTGGTAAACTATACATAATATGAACAGTTTATATTGTAAACTGTCTGCTTTGCGTACTATTTAGGAGGGCAGGGAAATGGACATGCGTAAATTTGCCAGGGAACTTGCGGCTCTCATACCGCAGATTCATAGTGAATTTTTGAGGCGGCAGCCGCAGGAATTATTGAAGGGCAGGATGACGTTCGCGCAGATGATAATCCTGGATTTCCTATACATGAAAGGCGAAAGCAAAATGGGCGACGTCTCGCGTGCCATGGGCGTAACAAAAAGCGCGGTTACGGGCCTGACGGACCGGTTGATAAAAGTGGGGTTCCTGCGGCGTTTCCGTTCGTTAAACGACAGGCGTATTGTACGGATAACGCTAAGCAAGAGGGGCTCCGCCGTAGCCAGGCGTCTGGCCGGCTATAAGCTGAAAATGATTGGGACGCTTTTTTCCAACATAAGCCAAAAAGAGCGCCGGCAGTATCTGGGGATTTTAAAAAAACTCCAAAAAAATCTGGACAGGAAAAGGACGAAGTGAAAAAAAGGCTGTTTCTTTTTATAGTCGTATTATCGCTTTTTGCCGGCATGGAAATTGCCCTTGCTGAGAAGGAAATACCGCTTTCACTTTCCGAATGCCTCGGCATATCGCTTGCAAACAACCTGGATATAAAAATTGCCAAAGTAGAATCGAGGATGAAAGCGGAAGATGTCTTACGCGCGGAATCCATGTTTGATGCGGTCCTGACGGGCAAGGCAACCTATGGGGACGACCGGCGGGCTTCGTCCAGCATATTCAGCGGCTCAAAAAATGTTTCCGTAGATTACGAGTTAGGCGTGTCGAAATTACTTCCTACGGGTACCGAAATCGACATAGACTATTCCGATAACCGCTATTGGACCGATTCGCAATTTGTGGTTAACAACCCTCTGCATACAGCCGGACTGTCGCTTTCGGTATCGCAATCTCTGTTAAAAAACTTTTTTGGCTACGTGGACGTTAAAACCGTAAAGCTTTCGAAAATCGAAAAGGAGATGGCGGGGCTCGACTCACTAAGCCGCATAGAAAACGCTGTTGCAGAAGTTGAAAAAGCATATTGGCATCTTGTTTTTACTTATGAAAACCTCGCAATGCGAAAAGAGCTTTTAAAGCAGGCGGAGGAACTCTATGCCATATACGAGGGGCATTTTAAAACGGGGTTCGCCGAAAATACCGAGCTTTACGAGCTTGAAACGAACGTCCGCATCAGGAAAACGGAGCTTGCCATTGCCGAAAACGAATTAAGAAGTTCCCGTAACCGCCTTGAGCTCCTTTTGAACATGGACAGGGAAGGGCCGATAGCGCCGAAGGATAATCTGACCATGGCAGACATAGGGGCGGATCTCACCGAATCGCTGCGCGAGGCGCTTCTGGCAAACCGTGGTTATTTATCCAAGAAAAAAGAGCTTAAAGGAAAAAATATCGCGTTAAAAATGAAAGAAAACAGCCTCTGGCCGGAAATAGACCTTGTAGGCACGTATGCGGTAAACGGCGTAGACAGAAAATTCGAGAAAGCCAACGGCCGCTTAACGACCGATAAGCATCCGTACTATTACGGTGGCGTAAGATTCACCGTCCCCATAGAAAACAATGCCGCCAGAAGCGACTATAACAAAGCGCTTCTCGAAAAAGAAAAAGTTATTCTTGAACTCATCAAAGTCGAGAAAGAGGTAATAAATAACATTGACGATGGGGTAAGGGCCGTTAACCTGAATCTCGAAAACGCCAAAAGATGGCAAAAGATCAGGGAACTCGAGAAACTGAAGTTCGAGGAAGAGAAAAAAAAGCTCGCATACGGGCGCTCCAACAGCAAGACCCTGATCGATTATCAGGGCGACCTCACTATGGCCACGCTCAATCAGTATAGCGCCATATTGAGTTACCGATACGCCCTTATTGACCTTGAAAACGCAAAGGACACGCTTTTAAACAAAGTAGGGATAACTGATTATGACAATTTCTGAGTTCTCCGTAAAAAATTCCTTATTCGTGAACCTGCTCTCGATATTTTTTATTATCGTGGGTGCAATTACG
>JAFGLX010000013.1 GCA_016927795.1 Candidatus Omnitrophota bacterium | reverse complement strand
GGTTTTAAAAACGCAGCAGATGATTTTTATCCTATTTCCCGCCACTTTTGTGCTATCGTATATTATTAAGCACAAGGAGGGGCATAAATTTTTCTATTACGGTTTTATATTCTTTTCCTTTTTATATCTCTCGCAGGCCGGAGGTAGGCTTTTTAAGATACTCGGTTTCGGCACGCTTTCTATTTTATCCCTTTGGCTCATTGTTTTTATAAAATATCACCAGCTTAAATTC
Source organism: Candidatus Omnitrophota bacterium (assembly GCA_016927795.1). Classification (GTDB taxonomy): domain Bacteria; phylum Omnitrophota; class Gorgyraeia; order JABMRN01; family RBG-13-46-9; genus JAFGLX01. Next base: position 3,913 of record JAFGLX010000013.1, on the reverse strand, counting down.
GCCGCGTCTTATCCCGCGAATTAGTGCTTAATCCCCCCGACTTATCGAATCCCAGGAACAAAGCCCTGTGATGTCCGCCATAAAACATGGCGGACATGCGAAGGGAAAAGTTATTTTTCCTTCGAGTAGGAGGGGCTCTGCTCCTTCCGCAGTGAATGCGGCAGATGATGTTTTTTGATGAACTTAATCCGCGCCCCGCCCTTGCGCAAATTATATTAGTATGGCATAATAACCACTAAGAGGGCATATTGAACGCGGGCCGGCAGATATGAGAGTATAGAACGCCGACCGGAAATACTAACTTTAATCCCCTGACTTATCGAATCCACGGGCCTGCCACCTAAGAGGGCAGGCCCGTGGGCTCCACTGCGCATCTTAACGGATGCTGAAGTTCGGTTTGCCGGGCCGACGGCGAAACAAAGTACCGACCTTTTAACCTAGGTTGATACGCGGTGCGTTGAAACGACATTGCTTTTTGAAAGCCGTTTTGGAACCGCGCAGGAAAGGCCGCAATTGCAAAAAAAGTTTGGAACGATACGACGAAGTATAATGCTTATGTGTCTTGTGGCTCTATTTACGGCTTCTGACTACGCCGAAGGGAGGACAATGCCCTATAACGGAGAATCCTGGAATGACCTGAGTAAGCTTAAGCCTCCCGCAGCGGCTCTTGCAAAGAAAATGCTGATACGCGGCGTCTATGAAGGCGCCTTTACCACAAATCCCGACAAAGCCAGGAAAATCCTGGTAACAGATAAATCTTTTGAAAGTTTGGTGTTGGACCTCGACAGTTTTTATACCGATCCGAGGAATTTAAAAATTCCGATAGGTCTAGCGTTGAGGGTGATATCTATGGAGCTCCAGGGCGAACCCCAGGAAGTAATCGATAGTTATTTGGAGAATCTACGCGTTTTTATAGATGAAACACTTAAAAAGTTCGAGAGTGTAAAGTAAGACCGATATAACAGCAGCTATGTTATGGCTACCATTAAGACAATCTGGATTTTAATTCTGGCAACGATATTCGTGGGTTTTGTTTGCTGGAGTATTTTTTCATTAACCACCAGAACCCAATACATCATTAGTATGCTTGAGGCTTCTCAAGGCGCAAAGTCCGCTAAGCTGAGAAGCCCGACGTGGTATGATTTATATTCGTTCGATTCTGCTGAACGGGCAAAAAGAAAGGCCTCGCGAACGCAAAGTCCGGAAGAGGCGTTTTCTATGGAATGACCAAAAGAAGCCGCTGTGTCATATGCGGGCAATTATAAAACCTATTTAAAGAAGTGAAGGGAGACATTGTATGGACTTTCCTAAAATCCTGGACATTGTTAAAGGGGTTTGGTCTTTAGTGTTGCTCACCATATTTGTCGGTTTTATATGCTGGAGTATCGCTGTGTTGACCTCCGGCGGTGAGAACATTCTCAATTCTATTGTTACAATGTTTGAACAGGCCACTTCTTCCATTCAAAGGCAGGAGTAGCCCGGAATGGATGTTGCGAAATTCAGTACACGGTTTAATGCAGACCGCGGTCACTTTTTGGGGTTCCGCTTTTTGCGCGTACCATACAGGGCATCGCATGTAAAAGTCATAAGTGTAACATTGAACAGAAGAAGGCCGCATATATATTCTCAAATCAGATATATTCCCATAGCACTTGTCATACTCTATATTTTCTCAGCGACAAATCTCTCAGCAGATACGATTGAGCTAAAGAGTGGAAGAATAATTACTTGTGATATACTGCGCGAAAATGCGGACGCGATAATAGTGAGTACAGAAAAAGGTAAAATGATATATTCCATACCAAAAGACAAAATTGAAAATATCGAAAAATCAACGGCGGAAGGCGGTGAAGAGAACAAAAAAGAGACATTTGCCGCAAAAATTAAAAAGTTCTGGCGTAAAGCAACCAGCCTATCGCTTGATATGACCGGAAGTCTGAAAAAAGAGAAAATAAGCAAGGAAAAACAAAAGGAATATCTTTTGGAAAAATATGAGGAGGAGGTGCAATCGGCGACCAAGGCGCGTAAGGACAAAATGACTAAAAAATCCTCTTCAAGTAAAAGTAGTTTCCGGGATTTTATATCGGATAGATGCATACGGAAGCCTTGTGGTAATTAGGGAAGGGATAAGAAAACGATGATGCGCACCCCTCGGGAAGCGCTATTTTGTTGAAGCGGGGAAGGAGGTAAGAAATGGCGAAGTTGAATGTCAAAGCATTTGGTCTTGCCTGTGGGATTGTGTGGGGTGCCGCGATGTTGCTTCTCGGCCTTTTTAATATGTTTAATAACTGGGGAAGCGGCATTGAAAAAGCCATGGCTACTTTATATATCGGGTATAAGCCTACGATTTTAGGAAGTACAATAGGTGGGCTCTGGGGCTTCGCGGACGCTGGTATCGGCGGAACCCTGGTGGCGTGGTTGTACAACAGGCTGCAGAGATAAATCTGGCCGGCATTTCAGATTTTAAAAGTTAAAAAAAGGTATAAGCATGGGACGAATAGAAAAAAAATCCGTAGCTTTAATTTTGTTTTTTTTGATAATGTTCTCGACAAATATCCAGTGTTTTGCCGCTTCGGAAGACAGCGATAAGAACATCGGATACAAATTATCCGCGGGCCTTATGAATGTCGTTACCGGCTGGCTTGAGCTTCCGCTACATATGACAGATTCAATGGCGCAGAAGAACCTGGGAGCCGTGATAGAGGACGGGCTTATAAAAGGGACTTTCGTCGCTCTGATAAGAACAGCGGCAGGACTTGTTGATGTCGTGACATTTTTCATACCTCCGTACGATAAGGCGCTTATGGCGCCTCTCTACGAATTCTAACAAACTGACCTATTCCACCTACGAGGTGGACAAGCATGTCCACCTCGTAGGTGGAATTCTCACCGGGTCGGTGTAATCCAGCTTAAAGCACCATATTTCTTACCATAACCCGTTCCGCCTGCGCGGTGGAACGGCAGGGCTACCTAATTGTCCGAACAAGTTATATGCCTGTAAAATATTAAAAAGTTACATTTCTGTGACACAATTCCCGTTTAATTATGATATATTCATAACTTTATATGATTAAAAGTCAGCAGGCATAGTAAAGAGAACAAGATAGTTTGCGCGTACTGCGCTTTATTAAGATATGGCTAATTTTACGCTAACAAATATTAGGAACACGATCAAGAGATTGGCATGTAGGGGTATGGTGTTTATCCTCGTGGCGTCTTTTTATCTCTCTGCTACCCCGGAAATATACGCCCTCGCCCCATGGCTTGCCTCCAAAAACCCTGTTGTAAAAACTAAAATAAGAACGTTTTTGGACAATTACAGAATTCGCTATGCCGAATCCCCGGAAGCCAGGCGTTACCTCGCATCGCGCGATGCCGATGCCGCGCTTATCCCGGACGCTAACGCTAACGTGCTCCAATTTTTGGTGTTAAAGGAAGTGGCAGCAAACCCTATAAAGCTTATACGCGCTATGATACACGAGGAGGTAGAGGCATACATGCAGGTTTTGCGCGCTACCGACAGATACGTTTATATGAGCATAAGAGAATTAATCTTGAACGACGAAAGGATATATAAATCGTATTGTGATCTTTGCCATAGTGGGGAAGAACCGGTTTCTATGAGCGGTGATGAGGTGCTCAATGATATGGTCGCCAAGGCGCTCGAGATAATGTTTATAAAAGAATACGGTTTTATAATACAAGAGCCCGGTTCGCCGGAAGAAGAAAAGGAAGAACGTTTCTACAGGGAGACCTCGCGCGTTATAAAGAACGGGGAAAACAGGATAAGATTTTTCAGAGATGGCTTGTTTATAACAGAAAAAGATTTTGTAATGCGCTCAAAGAAGATAAAAGACGCGCTTCGCGCGGGAATGAAATTTTATGAAGCGGCGCAACTTGCCGCGGCTGCGCC
>JAFGLX010000012.1 GCA_016927795.1 Candidatus Omnitrophota bacterium | reverse complement strand
TATTTGAGAATACCTCTGGGGCAGTATCTGCCGGTTAGGATTATTTCACACCTGTATGGTTTTGTTTTTAGAAGTTCAATTATATCAGATTCCTTTATGAGCCCCAGGGCCATGGCTATATTTACCTCGTCTAATATAAAAAGATCACGTTTATTATTGTCGGATATATACTTGCGGATTTTTTCAAGCCCCGTTCTTGCGCGCTTTATATCGGTTTTTGCCGGTTTTCTTCGTATAAAACAGCCTCTTCCGCATTGTTCTACCGTAATATTTTTTATTTTTTTGAGCGCTTTTAACTCGCTATACGTTTTTCCTTTGATAAACTGAATGATGTGCACCCTTAGACCGGCGCCCGATGCGCGCAAGGCAAGGCCCAGCGCCGCGGTGGTCTTACCTTTACCGTCACCCGTATAAACCTGAACAAGGCCACGCTTTAATCCACGGCGCCTTATAGTATTTTTGTTTTTTATAAACAAGGTAACTCGCATATATGCCACTTCCCTTTGCCGGCTATCGCGCAAGAAGCGCCTTTCCCGTCATGCCCAATCCCAGCACGATAAATCCGGCAATAATAACCCCGAGCGTTATGGCGAGGAACGCGTAGCGAAATCTTATTTTAAACAAAGTCGCGGCAATGCATCCCGTCCAGGCTCCTGTCACGGGAAGAGGGATTGCCACGAATAAAATAAGACCAAACGCCTCGAATTTTTCTACGAGCGCGGCTTTTCTCCTTGTCCGCTCGAAAAGCCAATCGAAAAACTTTTCGAATAATTTTATACGTCTTAACGTCTTGGACACCGGTTGAAACAAAAAAAGAAGCGGTATAACCGGCATGATATTGCCGATAAAGGCAAGAATGTAGGCTTTAAATGGAGAAAAACCCATAGCTAGCGCGACCGGAATGGCTCCCCTTAGTTCAGAAACCGGTAGCGCGCCAAGGACTATTACTGAGATTTCTTTGTTAAACGAGATCAATGAGTTCGTGATTTCTTCTAACATAAACCACCTTTATGTTATTCTTTCCAACCTTCCTTACCCAGAAGGGGCACAAAAGTGCACCCACATATATCGGAGGCATAGAGCCCGGTTTCTCTCTTTTCCAGAACCGTAAGGACTTGGCTTAGCATAGTTCCTCTGGGTATAACGAGCCTTGCGCCGCATTTTATCTGTTCAATATATGTTTTTTGTATCTTTGGAGAGGCTGCTGTAACGATTATACCGTCATAAGGAGCGTGCTCACCCCAGCCAAGCGTACCGTCGCCCACTTTTAGATGCACGTTATTATAGCCGAGCCGCACGAATAGCCTCTCTGCTTTTTGGGCAAGAAGTGGTATTCGCTCTATCGAATAAACCTCTTTTACTATACGCGATAAAATAGCTGCCTGGTAACCGCTTCCTGTGCCTATTTCAAGAATCTTTTCATTGCCGCCTAGATTAAGGCATTGCGTCATAAGCGCTACCATATATGGCTGCGATATGGTCTGGCCCTCCCCTATAGGCAGCGGGTGGTCCTCATAAGCGTTGCCGTTATATTCAGGCGGCACAAAGAGATGTCTCTCAACCGCGCGGAATGCCTGAAGAACCTTGTCGTCGCATATCCCGCGCGACACAAGCTGTTCCTCCACCATTTTATTGCGCAACTCGGTAAAATCCATTGTGTTTTCCGGATTGCGAGACAGCTAAGCTCGGGTGACGTGGTCAGGACATAGGTTTTTTGAGGTATAATTTGAAAAGCAGCGCAAAGAACCTCAGCGTGTCTTTTACGGGATGTATCCCGCTGTACTGCCCCGTGTAAATAGTTTCTATAGAGACAAATCCTATTTGGAAATTATTAGTAGTGGCTTTTATGAGCAATTCTGACTCAAGGTCATACTTGGCAGAGTCCAATTTTATTTTTTCCAGCACACGTCGTTTTATGAGCCGGAATCCGCATTGCGTGTCAGGAATTTCCTGTTTACATATCGCGGAAAGCAAAAATGACATGAATCTGTTGGTAGCCAATCGCACAAAGGGCATATTTTTGGTGTGCGCCATACGGTTGCCTATGATTATGTCGTCATCCTCTTTTTCCGCACAGGCTATCAGTTTTTGTATATCTGCCGGGCTATGCTGGCCGTCACCGTCCATTGTTATTACAGCGTCGAAATCAGTTGTTTTCAGTATGAGGTCGAACCCCTCTTTAAGGGAGGCGCCTTTGCCGAGGTTGGTACTGTGCCTCGTTACGGAAGCGCCGTTTTCGGAAGCTATTTTACCGGTGTTGTCTGCCGAGCCGTCGTCTATCACAAAAACCTCAAATCCCAGCCCGACTATTTTTCTGACAATATCCCCTATGTGCCGTTCCTCGTTATATGACGGTATGAGTACACAGGCGCGCATCCCGCTACCAAACCTTTCTGAAGGCGTACCACTGGTCGGGATAAGATTTTATGTAACGTTCGATTACGTTTATATAATTATGCATGACATTGGCGATGTCTTTTTCCTCATCGCCCGTAGGTTTTATCTGTATGGGGCGTTCGTAGATGAGATTAAACCTGTCATCGGGCAGCCGTATAGCGAACGCCGGTATTATAGGAGCGCCGGTTCGCAGGTTGAAAATAGCAGGCCCCTTTGGTAGTAGTGTGGGCCGTCCGAAGAAGTTTGCCGTTATGCCATGGTTGGAGAAATCCCTGTCGCCGAGAATGGCCAACAGATTATTCTGGCGCAACACCTTGAAGCAGTTCCGCAGTTGAGCGCCGATCGGGATAACACGCACATTGAAAGCCGCCCGCTGCTTTATGAAGAAGTCATTGACTTTCTTGTTTTTGTGGTCCAGTGCTATCGCATAGAACGGATAGCCGAAACTAGCGGTAATGCCGCCCCCCAGTTCCCAGTTCCCTAGGTGTGATGACAGTATAATGGCGCCCTTACCGCCCGCCATTGCTTTATCCAGGTTTTCCTTCCCGCTTATAGTTACGTATTTGATTATGTAGTCGCTCCCTATTCTGGAAAATCTGAAAAAATCCACCAGATATTTGGCAAAATTTTTAAAAATGCCCCGCGTATATAGACTGGCAGTTTGTTTGTTATCGCACCCCAGGACGATTTTAAGGTTTTCCTCGAGATTCTTTCTGTCGGCGCGTGCGAGCAAATAATATACGGCAGCTATAATTTCGGCTATCTTATAGCCGATTCTTAAAGGCAGCGCCATTGCCAGGGCCCTGCCGGCTTTATACAGAAAATACAGCATTACATTATCCTTTCGAGCACGGTTTTAGCTATGTCGAAGGCACTATCCGGCTTTGAAAACGATTTTGCTCGGTCGCGCATATTTTTTAAGGCCTGAGGATTGGACAAGAGTTCCGCCGCAAACACTCCAAGGTCGTGCAAATTGTCTATCTTTATCGCGACCTTATTTTTAACCAGGTAATCCGTGTTCATCTGCTCATGCCCCGGTATGGGCTTTACGATAAACATAGGCAGGCTTTTTGCGAGGGCCTCGCTTATAGTGATACCTCCGGGTTTGCTCACGATAAAGGACGATATCTCCATAAGCTCGTCTACATTTTCCGCATAGTAAAAAATGGCCAACTTCTTGTTGAACGACGCCATACGTTTTTTCAGAAAAACGTATAATTTTCTGTTACCCCCGGTCACTATTATAGTCTGCAGCACTATCGGTATGTTGTCGAGTATCTTCGCAATTTCGGCTATGGGGCCTATGCCCTGGCTGCCTCCCATGACAAGCACAATGGGCAGGTCCGGCTCAAAATTTAAAGAGTCGATTATTTTTTGTTTGTCGATTATCTTCTTGAATTTTGGATCAATCGGAATGCCCGTTAGTTTTATGCGCTCTCTGGCAATTCCGTTAGCCACAAGCTTTTCCCTGGTCTCTTCCGACGGCACAAAGTAGTAATCAACATTATTGTATATCCAGTATGAGTGCGGTGCGTAATCCGTCAGCACCCCGGAGAGCAAAACATTCTCGCCGGAACTTTTTTTATAGTCAGCGATTATGCCGCACGGGAAGGCCTGTGTGCACACAATGGCATGGGGTTTAAATTCTTCGAGTAACGACCTTGTTTTCTGTGAGTTATATTTGTGGATAACCTCTTTTAATTTCCGGGTTTTTTTTACGACATTCGGGTTATCGTAAAGATAACCCCACACCTCGGGCCTTCTTTTTATCAGGCTCATGTAGGTTCGGTTTATTATTTTCTCAAGTATAGGGTTTGTATAACAGAAGGAGTTGACGCTTAGAGTTTCAACGTCATGGGACAGTTGTTTAAAGGCATTTTCGACTGCGGAACTCGCTTTATGATGCCCGGACCTCTCGGAAATATACATCATGAGAACGCGTTTTTTACTCATGTCTCCATTTCCAGAACACGTTTTATTCTTCTTACGGCCTCATTTATTCTGTCCACGTTCTCTACGAGCGCGAATCGCACGTAACCTTCCCCGTATTCCCCGAAACCGGTACCGGGCGATATTACTACACCTGTTTCCCTTATAAGAAGCGACACGAATTCCATAGAGGTTAAAGCGCTATATTTATCAGGTATGCGTGCCCACACATAGAAAGTAGCTTTGGGCATGGGTACATGCCATCCTATTTTTCGCAGCCCTTTCACGAGGGCGTCGCGCCTCTCTTTGTAAAGCGAAACCATGTTTTTTACGCATGTCTGCGGTCCGGACAGGGCTTTTATTGCGGCGTATTGTATGGGTTTGAATATGCCGAAATCAATGTAGCTTTTTGTTTTAGCCAGGCTCCGTAGTATGCGGGCGTTTCCGATCGCGAAACCGATTCTCCAGCCGGCCATATTGTAAGACTTGGAACACGTATGAAATTCAATACACATCTCTTTTGAGCCTTTTATTTCAAGCATGCTGGGTGCGCGGTATTTGTCGAACACAATGTCGGAATATGCGAGGTCATGCCCGATTATAATATTTTTTCCTTTAGCCCAGCCCACGACCTCCTCGAAGAAATCGTGCCCGGCTACGGCCGCTGTCGGGTTGTGGGGGTAACTTAGGAAAAGCAGCTTTGCCTTGTCCGTAATTTCTTTTGGAAGGCCTTTCAAGTCGGGGAGGTAACCGTTCTTTTCGTAAAGCGGTATGTTATGGAGTATTCCACCTGCGATTAAGACACCGTTGAAATGCACCGGGTACGCGGGATTTGGTACCAATGCGATATCGTCGTTATTCAAAAATGCCAGCGAAAGGTGCGCGATGCCCTCTTTGGAGCCTATAAGAGGCAGCACTTCTTCGTTAGGGTCTAGCGTAACGCCGAATTTCTTTTTATACCAATTTGCGATTACTGCGCGCAACGTCTCTTCCGAGGGGTCGATCGACCTTGAATAGCGGTGATTGTCTCTTTCATGTGCCCGCTTACAAAGTTCCTTTATTACATGGGGCGGAGTAGGCTGGTCGGGGTTGCCCATACCCAGGTCGATTATGTCTATGCCCTGCTTTATCGCCTCTTCTTTGAGTTTATCGATAATCGTAAAAAGATAAAGGGGCAGTCTTTTTAACCTGTTTGCTTCGTCCATGCGATTCTCCTTCTTAATTACACTTTTTTAACATATCTTTCACGGCTTTTGCGGAATTTTTTAAGGAATCCAGTTCGTCTTTGGGCAATTCCCACTCTAAAATTCTCAAGATACCGCCCGCGCCTATCTGGGCGGGTACCCCTAGCGCGCAGTCACTGATTCCATATTCCCCCTCGAGTACGCACGAAGACGGTATTACCTTCCGCATGTCATTTATAATAGCTTCCAGTATTTCGTAACAAGCGGCACTGGGCGAGAAGTATGCGCTGCCGGATTTTAGAAGTGATACTATTTCGCCGCCCCTTTTTTTTGTCCGCTCCACGATTTCTTTAATGTGTTTTTCATCCAAAACGCCTGTAAGGGGTTTTCCATCTACGGTGGTGCGCGAAACCAAAGGAACCATCGTATCGCCGTGGCTGCCCAGCACAAACGTTTCAATAAGGTCGTACGGCACGGAAAGCTCTTCGGAGAGCAGAGTCTTGAATCGGGCGGTATCCAGATTACCCGCCATCCCTATAATTTTTTTACGGCCACATTTTGTGCGTTTGTGCGCAAACCACGTTAATAGGTCGAGCGGGTTTGTCACAATTACAAAAATGGCGTTTGCCGAAAAACCCGCCGTATTTTCCAAAATGTGGCCGACTATCTTTTTATTTTTTTCGATAAGGTCGTCCCTGGACATGACTGGACGCCGCGGTAAACCGGCCGTTATTACTATTATGTCCGAACCTTCCGTTTCTTTATAGTCCTCCGTTCCGCGTATGCGATTTTTATAACCCATAATAGGGGCCGCATCCATAAGGTCGTAAGCCTTTGCCTTAGCCAGATCTGCAACTATGTCTACGAGCACTACATCCGCCAGGTTTTTTGCAAGTATGCGCTCCGCCAGCATTGCCCCTACATTGCCCGCGCCTATTATCGATATCTTCATGATTTCAGCTTACCGTAAATGCTGTTACTTCAATTTTTTGATTATAGCATCAGCCATTTCCTTGGTGCCTACCGATGTCGGGTCGTTCCTCGCTTCCTTCAAGTCATACGTTACCGATTTACCCTCTTTTATGACAGACGCTACAGCCGTTTCTAATTTGTCCGCTTTTTCCTTCTCGCCAATATGTCTCATCATAAGAACGGCCGAGAGTATTATGGCTGTGGGGTTTACCTTGTTCATCCCCTTGTATTTAGGTGCGCTACCATGAGTTGGCTCGAATAAGGCGGTATTCTCGCCTAAGTTTGCTCCCGGCGCCACTCCTAACCCTCCCACTAAGCCGGCGCATAAATCCGAGAGTATGTCACCGTAGAGGTTGGGCAGGACCAAAACATCGTATAATTCCGGTTTTTGCACAAGTTGCATACACATATTGTCCACGATCCTGTCCTCAAATTCCACGTCCGGGAATTTTTTAGCCACCTCCCGGGCGACTTCCAGAAAAAGGCCGTCTGTATATTTCATTATGTTGGCCTTATGTACGGCCGTTACTTTCTTACGGCCGTTTGCCTTTGCGTAGAGAAACGCAAACTCAACAATACGCTTTGAAGCGGTTTCGGATATGGGCTTTATACTGATGGCGGAGTCGGATCGTACCTTCTTTTTGCAGTATTTATTCAAAAGGGCTATAGCTTCATGAAGGCCTTTTGAATCTTTTTCAAGCTCGATGCCTGCATAGAGGTCCTCGGTATTTTCCCGTATAACCACAATGTCAACCTGGCTGTAGCGCGACCTTACCCCAGCGTAAAGTTTACACGGCCTTACGCAAGCGAATAGATCAAGCGCCTGCCTTAGCCCGACGTTTACACTGCGGAAACCGGAGCCTACAGGTGTTACCACGGGGCCTTTTATGGCAACCTTATTTTTTTTAATGGAGTCAATTACGGAATCGGGCAGAGGGGTATTGTATTTGCCTATGACATCCGCTCCGGCATCGACAATTTCCCAATCTACGGTGAGTCCTGTGGCCTCCACACACCGCCTCATTGCAAGGCTTATTTCAGGGCCGATGCCGTCACCGGGTATAAGAGTTATCCTATATATCAAGCCCGAAACCTCCGTGTTTTTTGAAATACTCGATCATGCCGCCTTCAGCCAGAACCTTCCTGGCCAGCGGTTGTATGGGCTTGAAAGAGACGTTAAGCCCCTTTGATTTATTCTTAAGCAGGTTTGATTCCAGATTCAAATCAAGCGCATCCCCGTCGTCTATATAATTAGTATTGCATTCGATAAGGCAAAGCCCCAGATTTAAGGCATTGCGGTAGAATATCCGCGCGAAACTTTTCGCCACAACGGCGCGCAGCCCCATAACCTTTAACGCAAGAGGTGCCTGCTCCCTGCTTGAACCGCATCCGAAATTTTCACCGCTTATCAAAAAGTCGCCGGGACGCACCTTTTTATAAAAATTCTCCTCTATGTCTTCGAAAACATGCCTTGCCAATTCCCTGGGGTCCCTCACCTGAAATTTATAGCGCCCCGAAATGATATAATCGGTATTAACGTTATTCTGAAACTTGATGAGGCGGTGCGCAACACCTATTGTCTCAGGTTTTCGTTCAT
>JAFGLX010000145.1 GCA_016927795.1 Candidatus Omnitrophota bacterium | reverse complement strand
TGGCAAGGCAAGCGAGGCGGCAGGCCATGGGATTCGATAAATCGGGGGGATTAATATATGTTTTGACGTAAGTAATTACAGTAAAATATGTTATGCCAATAAAATCTGGTGCGGAAGGGGGGAGTCGAACCCCCATGGTTTTACCCATACGGTCCTGAGCCGTACGCGTCTGCCAATTCCGCCACTTCCGCTTTCTATAATGTAAAGGTACCGCAAAATGTACCTAATAGGAAACAAGTTTGATATTACGGGATTTTATCTCATTTAAAAATGCTTCATCGCAAAGGAGTTCCATTTCTTTTTCACAGTTTTTATAATACGGAAACCGTTTCCGCACATTCTCGGTAAAATAACCTATGTGACAATTCAGTTCCATCAAGCCGTCCCCTGTTTCGGAAAGCATATCATATATATACTTCTTTTTCGTCCTTAGGGCATAAGCGTGTCCCGCGAAATAATCGTTATATTTTACATGTGCCTTTTTCAAGAGTCCTTCAGACAACAAACACATTGAAAGCAGCATTAGATTCCGAATAGAGGCAGACGGTTCCTTCAGCCTGGTTAAGATGCCGAGTTTTTCCCGCGGAAACCTTACGTATTCCACTTTCTCCTCTTCCGCCAGCGCTGTCACAATTTTCAATATGCCCGGCACCATATGCACGTGCTGGTGCGTATTAAGATGGGAAATGGAAAATCCATCGTTTTTAATCTTTGCTATTTGGTTTTTAAACTCGCTGTAAATATCGTTATTATTCACAAAGCCCGCTAAATACCTACATAAAAACGTCTGATATCCGGAGGTAAATAAACCATTCCTCCCGACAAGGGAAGGCACGAATTCCTGGGAGCTTACGGGTTTAAAAAAATCCGTTATGGCAAGATGCGCGCCTAATTTGGTTATACCGTTTTCTTTTGCGCGTCGTACCGCATCGTGATAAGCCTCCCCTACCGCAAGCAGGCTTATGTTTGTGATAACGCCTTTCCGGTAGCATTCCACAATCGCCCTGTTTATATCTTCGGCTAAACCAAAATCGTCCGCAGTTATTGCCAATTTCTTTGACACTTTTGTATATTGTTATTGTTTAAGGAATAAATCTGAATTTTAACATGTCGGATATAGTTTTCAGTATAACCGCGGGCCTCGAGATATATGACTTGCCCTGCTGGCGGTGCTTGAATATCACTGGATATTGCTCTATGGCGTATCTTTTTCTTATGGCCCGTACGAATATCTCGACGTCTATAAATGGGCTTTCCGATATCAGCTTAGTGCCGTCGAAAATTTTTCTCCGGTATATTTTAAATCCAGAATTTATGTCCTTTATATCCGTCCTGAATAAAAACTGTATAAGAAAGTTATATACCTTTGACATTACTATACGCGTAAAAGTCTCTCCCTTCCTGATTTTGCTGTAAGCAGTAACGATATCGGCGCGTTCGAGAAGAAGAAATGCGGTCTTTATATCCTGAATATCAATGGGCAAATCAGAATCTGTATATATTACAATTTCTTTTTGCGCGCCCTGCAATCCAGCTTTCAACGCACCCCCGAATTTGGTGTTCTTCTCAAGGCGTATTACCCTTACCCGCGGATTCTTTGCGGCAATTTCGCCCGCTATAAGATTGCATCCGTCCGTAGAGCCGTCGTCGGCTATGATGATCTCATAGTCATTCGTAAGCCCGGAGGCGATTTCTATGAGTTTATTTATAGTGGCTTCTATGCCGTGCTTCTCGTTATACATAGGTATAACAAAAGACACGCTACCGAGTCCGGAAGCGTGGAAAGCACGGTTACCAGAATCGTCAATACGGCTCATCTTTAGTCCTTTTTTTCAAAAACCTGCCGTCTTCGGGAATTTTGTTTGTTATAAGAACCTTTTTTCCGAGCCTGTATACCACGTATGTAGGCTCTTCGTAAGCTTTCTTTTCGTTTGTGTAAAGCTGAATGTGATTTTTCTCTTTTATGACACACCATACCCTATCCGTTCTCGGCAGGAATTTTATTATTGTATCGTGGGGATGGACATCTACGATGTCGGTTCTTCCCGTATAAAAAGCTATACCTCTCTGGTAATCAGTTTCGGCGCCTATTTTATCTTCCGGCTTCACCAACGCGCGCAGCACTCCGGATATTTCCTTGCTGGACTCGTATCTTCCTATATCCGAAAAGACAAAACTGGAAATCGGAAAAATGAATATAAGCAGAGTGCCCGCAAAAACGTTAAAACCTGCCTTGTGCTTCCCGGCCAAAAGCAAAGCCATGGAAAAAATCATGAACAGCACAAGCGGTATCCCAAAGGTGAAGAATTTGCCCATTATAGACGGGTATTTTACCTTAATCACGAAATACAGTCCCGCCGCCCCAATTACTATCAAGACAAGATAGAGGCATAATAAAAGACTGAACGTCTTTTTCATCTTCGGGGTAACATCCCCGCTAAGCAGAAGTTCCGAAAAACGACCCGCGGACAATGCGAGCGCCGGAAACAGCGGGAAAATATAGGTCGGCAGCTTAGTTCTGGAAATCGAGAAAAATATAAACACCACCAGAAACCATACCGCCAAAAGAACGTTATTACGCCTCACACTATGGTTTTTTTCCCGGAACCCCTGCCATATGCCGAGAGGCAGGAAAATTGTCCACGGGAAAAACCCGACGATTAAGACGGGAACGTAATAATAAAAAACATCTCCTAAAGTATGTTCCGGCTCGAGAAAGCGTATTATATTCTGAAAGCCGAAAAACGCGTCTATAAATTCTCTACCGTATGTTTTATACATCATAGCGTACCACGGCAAGCATACGGCCAAAAAAAGCACCCCCCCCGATACAAGCGGTATCTCTTTTAACCTTTTAATCTCTTTTGTCAGAATAAGGTATATGCCTATTATGGCTATCGGCAAAAACGCGCCGATAGGGCCTTTTGTGAGGACCGCAAGACCCATGCATACAGATGAGGCAAGATACCATTTTGACTTTTTCCTGGTAGCATTGTATCCGTAGAAAAAATATAAAATTGTGAGCAAAATAAAAACCGCCAGCACAATATCGGTAACGCACGCCCTGGAAAGAAATATGTACTCTATATTTGTGGCGAGTATTACGGCCGATATAAATCCTGTTTTAGCATTTACAAAAAGCTTCCCCAAAAAATAAACCGCAATAACTCCCAAAACCCCGAATATGGCCGAAGGGAGTCTAGCCGAGAACTCATTTGTGCCGAATACTTTAAAACTTGAAATTATAAGCCAGTAATAAAGGGGTGGTTTCTCGAACTGCGGTTTATCGAATATGTATGGCGTAAGAAAATCCTTATGGCCGAGCATCTCCTTTGCTGTCTCGGCGTAAAAGCTTTCATCAGGGTCCGTAAGCGGCATCTTCCCCAGGCCTATTACAAAAATAGATGCGCTGAATAGGGTTAATAAAAGTATCGGGAAACCTTCTTTTCTGAAAAATCCCATTATTGCCCGTTTTTAATCAGCGAGTCTGTTCTGGATCCTATTTTAAGATAGACCCACGAAGCTAGTAAAAGTTTGACCAGCATGCCGGGGATGAAGGGAATTAAGCCCATAAAAACGGCTTTTGTAAAGCTAAATTTATACCCTATAATAAGCCAGGAAATACCGCATATGTAAATGGCTAAAAGGCCTGCCGACATGGCGAGCAAAATATATAAAAAATTTCTTGTGCCTCGTCTTGTGTCCATAAGGATTCCTGTAATAAAAGAGGCTGTGGCAAAGCCGACCAGATACCCTCCGGTGGGACCTGCAAGATGCGAAATCCCCGCACTATACCCCTGGAATATAGGCATGCCCAAAGCTCCGGACATAAGGTAAGAAACTTGCGCCAGAGACCCCATCTTTCTTCCCAGAACGGCGCCGCTCAAAACCACGAAAAATGTCTGGAGCGTAATAGGTACAGGATTTGGCGGTATTGGTATCCTAAGGTACGCTCCGAACGCCGTAGCCATAACAAAAGCCGTAACCAAAATGCTTCTCGTGAGCCCCTTACTGTTTATTAGCTCATAATTAAGTATATAGTTTATGCTATACATGTGCCCCCTCCGTTTTGTATAGTAAAGGTTACTATAAAAATCCATTTTTGTCAATTATCGAAACCTGATTACGCCCTATTATGGCGGGCATAAAATACAACGGTAAACCCCGCTCCAAACGGCTGAAACCGCGTAAGTTTGTTTCAGCCATTTGGAACGGGGTAAAATTTAGAATTTAACGCTTGCGCCGCCGAAAAGGGTAAAACCCGGCATTTTTACGTTGCCCTGTTCTGTATATCTCATGTTAAGGGCATTTTTTATTTCGATGAAAAAAACCATTTTCCCGCTCTCTAAATTGACTTCCTTGTATAACGTTGAGTCTATTAAAAGATATTCCTTTTGGCCTATTCTTTTTTTAAAACTTAAATTCACTTCATTTTTTATGTCCCAGGGCAGCGTAAACCCCAGTGATAAACCAATATTGTGTTTCAGGTACTCCAGCACGTATTTAGACACGATATTTTTTTTGTCCAAGGCTTCAAGGTAGCAATACCTGAAGGATATGCCTTTTAATAAAGTTGAATTCATGAATTTATCCGTATCTATCTTAAAAATATTTTCGATGCCGTACATGTCAAATTCGCCTATATTTTCCGCCTGCCAGAAATCCTGCGAGGCACTTTTCGTCCAGTCTATGATATCGGTTGTATTGCGCAAAAAAATTGTACCGGAAAAAGCTATGCTGCCTCCCGTGTAGTCAAAACCTGTTTCGTAGGTCCATGCCCTTTCAGGCCTTAAATCCTCGTTTCCTTTGTTGGCCGCAGTCGAATAATATAAATCCGTAAAACTCGGTACCCGATATGATCTGGATACGCCGCCTTTCAGGACAAGCGAAGGGAATATCTCACATCCGACATTAAAAGAAGGCGAAAATTCGAGGTTAAACGCGGTATAACGGTCAAACCTTAAGCTTGTGTTGACATAAATGTTGTAAATATTATTTTCGTATTCTAAAAACGCGCCTGTCTTAAGCCTTGAATGGTCGCCCATGCTGCTGCTCGTTATTTCTTCGTCGCCCACGTTCCCTCCGAAGGCTATTTTCCCTAAGGCCGTTTTGGCTACAAGTGTCATTTCGCCGCCGTATGAATATGTTGTATGGTCGTTTCTGGAAAAAAAAGGCATGTTTCTGTCTAATATGAATTTGTCCTGATGCCTTCTCAGGTAGAAAACCGGCGTAACCGATATTATATCTTTTTCTATTGTGCCCTTTGCAATCATAAGGCCTGTATTTACGCTTTCCTCCTCATTTGGGTATCTGTCAGAGTAAAAATTGGCCGCTCCGAATTTCTTTGTAAGATATCCAATAAAAACGTTAAACTCACCGTAATCAAAGCTTACCTTGCTGTATGAAGAAACGGTTGCTGTGTTAAATTCCGTCTCGGGCGCAAATCCCGAACTTTTTTTCCATTCAAAAGACGCCCTGTTTTTGACGCGCCCGAGCGGTGTTTCCAAAGACGCGCCTTCGGAATAAAAATCGTTATACCCGATTGCCGAAGAAACGGTAAACCCGGGCTTATCGCTTGGCTCTTTCGGTACTATATTAACGGCTCCTCCCAGGGCGCCAGAGCCATAAATACTTGAAGCTGCCCCGTAAGTAACGTCGACCCTGTCGGTATCGTACAGGGTAAGCGGTATGTCCATGTTATGATGGCCGCTTTTCGGGTCATTTAAGCTAACCCCGTTTAATAAAATCAAATTTTGCTCAAAAGGCGCGCCTCTAAGACTTATGTCGGACTGCACGCCGTAAGGACCTCTTGTTCTTGTGTCTGTCATGGAATAACGGTTAAGTAACGAAGAAAACGAAAACAGGCTCAGCCGGCTGTTATCCGTGACTGAAAAAGATTCCTGACTTCTAAGCGATTTTCTATTATAAACGCCATTTCCGCGTATTCTTGTGGACATTATTACTACGGGCTTTAATTCGATGCCTTCACCCCCAAAAGCTATGGTTGAGATTGTATATAACGCAAATGAAATGTAAACTGATATTTTCCATGAGGTTAACAAACGGTTCAAAAAAATTTTTCCTTTCATTTCACCTCTCTGTCCGTGCAATATCGCTTTACCTCCAGCCTGAAAATATTTATAATGCCTTTTGTAACGGCTCCCGGGGTGCCGCCCCCTATAGTTTGAGCGTCTATTTTCGTTACAGGCACTATTTCTATAAGTGTATTTGTAAGAAAAGCCTCATCTGCCTCATAAATTGCCTTTTTTTTGAAAAAGCATTCTAGGACAGTGCGTTTTAAAAATATTTTTGAAAGCAGCATGACTTTTCCCCTGGTTACCCCCGGAAGTATGCCGGCCGATAGCGGAGGAGTGTATATTTTCCCGTTCTTTACCATAAAAATATTGGAGGAGGAGGCCTCCGTCACAAAACCTTTGGTATTTATGGAAACGTTGTCATAAAAACCTTTTTTCGCGGCTTCCTTCCGGGACATAATATTTTCTAAATAGCTTAAAGTTTTATTCGTCCTGAGAAAAGACCTCTCGTATGAAACAACCGGCGAAACCGATACTCTTACCCCTTTTGTATAAAGCTCACGGGGAACCGGGACACACGGCAGGGTATAAATAATAACAGCGGGATTTTTTTTTCCGGAGGAAGACAACCTGCCGCCGGATTTTCCCCCCGTCACTATCATCTTTACATAGGCGTCTTTCAGCCTATTCATTTTAAGAAGTCTATGGATAACCCTTTGCGCGTCGGTTTTCCGCATATCGAATTTAATACATAGCATTCTAAGGGATTTGAATAGCCTCGCAATGTGCTTTTCACACAAAAATACAGTCCCGTTATACGCGCGCATGGTTTCAAAAATACCCTCGCCGTATAAGAATCCGCGGTCAACTACCGGTATAGAAGCTTTATCCAACGGGACGTATTTATTATTTACGTATGCTACCCGCGTAATCATGTCCTATTCCTATGGAATTCTCTTTTGATAAAACATGGTTAAAAAACCGTATGGATTCCAGAAGCGCTTTAGCTTTGTGAAGCGTTTCCTCATATTCTGCCAGAGGACGAGAGTCGTAAACAATGCCTCCTCCTGCCTGAAAATAAGCTTCTTTGCCGTTTATAATGAATGTCCTTATCACTATGGACGTATCCATATTGCCGTCGAAACCGATATAGCCGATAGAACCGGTGTAAACGGAGCGCTTAGACGGTTCAAGCTCCTCTATAATTTCCATCGATCTTATCTTCGGCGCACCGGTAATCGAACCGCCCGGAAAACAGCTTATGAGGCAGTCTATGGCATCTGTGTTTTTGCGCAGTTTTCCTTCTACCGTAGAGACAAGATGAAAAACCGTTGAATATTCCTCGCATGTCATAAATTCGGTAACCCGTACGCTGCCGTATTCGCATATTCGTCCTAGGTCGTTACGCTCCAGGTCTATTATCATGAGGTTTTCCGCCCTGTCCTTGGCGCTTGCTATAAGCTCATTTTTCAAACGGGTGTCTTCATGCAAATTCCAGCCGCGCGGCCTCGTGCCCTTTATAGGACGGGTTTGTATTAAAAAGCCTTCTTTTCTCAAAAATCTTTCCGGGGAGGAGCTTGCAATTTTTACTTTCCCAAAGTTCAGGAAAGACGCGAAAGGCGCCGGGTTTATCGTTCTAAGAATTTTATACAGATCAAAAGCCTCCATATCCAGATTGAATTTAAACCGCTGAGAAAGGTTAACCTGATAAATATCCCCTGCCTTTATGTATTCCTTTGCCCGTTCAACGGTTTTTATATAAGATTTTTTTGTAAAATTGGATTGGGGAATTATACTTCCTGTTAGCCCGCATTTTTTAGTCAATACAGGCTTCCATGCCGGAAAATCCGTACTTAGACTGCCTAGGGCACGAATTCTGTTTTTCAGGCTTTCCAGCCGGACTTTTTGCCTATAAAGCCTTTTTGCTCCCTTTTCCGGAAATCCGGAAGAAATGATGAAAAAATCCTCTTTTGCATGGTCAAAGGCCAAAACAGTATCGTAAAAACACATTACGCAATCCGGTACGCCTATATCATCCGTCGATATATCCGGAAGCCTTTCGGTAAAATTCTTTAAATCATACGAAAAATACCCTACCCCGCCTCCTATAAAAGAAAAAGGCAGATTACCGGGCCTTTCCATTTTAAATTCGCCTAATAAACGCTTAAGTATGGAAAAAGGGTTGCCTGTTAACGTATCCCGCATATTATGCCTGTCGATCGTTATGCGGTCATTTTTTGACTTGAATACTAGAAAAGGTTCGAACCCTATGTATGAAAAACGCCCTAATTTCGCTGAAGGCAGGGCGCTATCAAGAAAAAAGCTATAGGGCAGGGTTTTAAAGCAGTCATATAATACAACGGGCGCGCACTTGAGTTTTATCTTTTCTATCAGAGGGTGGTCTAACCGTTTCATGTCTTAGCATCGCTTTCCATCCCGTTCCGGAACGGGATGGAATGGAAAAATATTTATTGGGTCTCTCGGCCGACTTAGAATTTTACTTTCATAGCGCGGGGCGGGCATCCTTTGACACATAATTCGCAGGCGATACAGCGTTCGGCATCAAATATTATTTTCATTGTATCTTTGTCCATGTAAAGAGCCCCTGTAGGGCATATTGTAATACAGGCGCCGCAGTGGGTACACCGCTTCTCATCCCGCGTTATATCCTGGCTCAAAGGCTGAATTTTAACACCGAGGTTTTGCAGATATTTTATACCTTCGGCGTAGTCGTGTTTTTCGCCGTTTAGCTCAATTACAAGCTCCCCTTCCTCTTCGGGCGTAACCCTTGCTCTTAGGATGTTAAAAACAAGGTTGAAATCTTTTACCAGTTTATATACGATGGGTTTGTCCACTAATTTTGAAGGAAATTTCAAAACAATTCTTTTTGAAATCATACAACACCGCCTTCAGTAAGAGCAAATTTCAATGTTCCCGATAGTGCCCAT
Source organism: Candidatus Omnitrophota bacterium (assembly GCA_016927795.1). Lineage (GTDB taxonomy): Bacteria > Omnitrophota > Gorgyraeia > JABMRN01 > RBG-13-46-9 > JAFGLX01. The sequence continues at coordinate 26 of JAFGLX010000145.1, read as the reverse complement.
TTTCTGCCCATATATTACCACAGCTC
>JAFGLX010000144.1 GCA_016927795.1 Candidatus Omnitrophota bacterium | reverse complement strand
GTGACGATTATAATACAACGCTTCAGGCGGTAGCGTGCGCGGATATAGTTCATAAAGGCGGCATTCCGGCTATGGTTCTGTTGTCAGGCGGCACCAATTCCAGGACAGGTAAGCTTGCCGCGCAATGCGGGGTGCGGGCCAACGGAGTCGCGATAGGGACTTTTGCCAGAAAATTGGTAAAGGATGTTATTAAAAAAGACGATTTCTATTCTAACATGAGCGCAATTAAGGATGCAGTGAGCATGGCCGAAAATTTGATAAACGAAAATTTAGGGGCTCTTAATGATTAATCTTTTGGTAAACGGCGGTATGATAGAGAATATCGAACTTGTCATTTTTGACAAAGACGGCACGCTGATGGATTTGTATACCTACTGGTCCGGCATGATTGACTTGAGGGTGAGCCGGGCACAGGCCGAACTCGGACTCACCCAAAAGCAGAAATGGGACGTAATGTATGAAATGGGCGTGGACCTTGAGAAAAGCAGGCTAAGGCCCGAGGGTCCCGTAGGCCTGAAAAAACGGGAGATTGTTATGCAGGCGATGATAAAGGGACTTGAAAGAAACGGGTTCCCCGGAAACGAATCCTTATGTCAGGCGGCGTTCAGCGATGCCGACCGCATGAGCCTTGATCGCCTGCCCGCTTTAATAAAGCCGATAAGAGGCATGAATGAGCTTATAACGGCGCTAAGGAAAAACGGCTGCAAGCTGGCCGTAGGTACTACTGATAAGACCGAAAGAGCGAGGCTTGCCATGGGATTTCTCGGTATAAAAGATAAAATCGATATGGTCGTCGGAGAAGACATGGTGCCGAATTATAAACCTTCTCCCGATATGGTCGATTTGATACTGAGAGAGCTCTCGGTGGACCGCAAGTGTGCCGTAATGGTAGGGGATGCCATTACAGACGTGGAGATGGGAATTAAAGCCCGCCTTGCGGCCTCAATAGGCGTCTGCAGCGGATTGACTTCCAGAGAGATGCTTTCGAAGAAAACAAGATTTATAGCCAAAGATGTTTCCGAAATAAAGTTGATATAAGAGGAGGCGGACCTTAAAGAGGTTAACGCAATCAGAACCATGAAAGTAACAGGAATAATTCCGGCAAGGCTTGCGTCTTCCAGGTTTCCGGGCAAGCCTCTGGTAGAAATAGAAGGACTCCCTATGGTTATCCATGTCATGAAGCGGGCAATGCTTTGTGATTATCTGGATGAAGTCTGTGTCGCTACGGATTCGCGTAAAATTTTCAGCACCGTAGAAAAATACGGCGGCAGGGCGATAATGACTTCTTCAAAACATAAAACAGGTACTGACCGCATAGCGGAAGCGGCCAGCAAGATAGGCACGAGCGAAATCGTGGTGAATATACAGGGCGATGAGCCGCTGGTTAATCCGGATGACATCTCGAAACTGGTTAAGGCAGTTTCGAGGGATGCTTCCTGCAAATTTGCGACGCTTATATGCAAGACACCGTCGCGCAATGATGATACGGAGTGCAAGGTAGTCCTGGACCTAAATGACAACATACTTTATATGTCACGGTCCGACATACCTTCGCCTGCCAGAGTCAAGATAAGCCATCTTTATAAGCTATATTGCGTGGTGGCATTCAGGAAGCCTTTTCTGCAAAAGTTCGCCGGATGGCCTCTTACGCCGCTCGAAAAGATAGAGTACATCGAATATATCCGGATACTGGAACGCGGTTATAAGATGAAGGGAGTCATAGTGGACGAATACTCAACTTCCGTGGATACGCCGCGCGACCTTATAAGGGTTAAGAAGATGATGAAACTTGATAAAATAAAGAATAGATATTTATCCGCCTTCGCGCAAAAGGCCACGGCTTTAAAGTCGGGGATGAATGCGAACAAACAGCGTTTCGGCGGGATGTCGCCTAGTACATTGAAGGCGGACCTCGCCGACGCGAAGCGAGGCAAGCGGCGGCGGGTTCTTTAGGCAGCGCGGTTGTAAAACCGCGGTGCTCCATAAACGGCTTTGGGATATGGCATTAACAGTACGGGCAAAAAAACTTATAGACAGGGCCGCGGAATTGAATACGTCGTTGGCGGAAAAGCTTAAATCATCCGGCCTGAGCTTTCTTCCGTGGGTGTCTCCGATTGGATCCAGAAGCCCGGAGGAAACCGAGGCGTGGCACCCCTCGTACGGCAAGAATTTTCTCTCACGCATTGGAAAATATATTTTTTGTATTGCAAGAAGTCTTGCAAAAGGCACCTGGTATTTTCTTACATATAAGGGTTTTGGCTATATTTATATAAACGAGGCAAACGATATTTTGCTTGTTATCCCGGACGAAATTACGGATCATTCGCCGGGCGGCAAAACTTCGTATTTGTCGGAAGACGAGCGCTTCGGGATCGATAAAATAGTTTTTTCGCGTTCAAAAAGGATGGATCGGGGATTCACCTCGTTGTCATATTTTAAAAAAATAAAAATTTTTACAGCAATTGCCTCTGCAATCACGAAAGATGTTTTAGAGAAAATCCGCAAAAGGAAAGCGGATGTTTATTACACGGACGTTTTGATTATATTTTTAGAGTGGTTTTTATCGCAAAGCTGGTACCTGCACATAGATTTGTATTTGTTTGTCAAAGGGCTTGTCTCATCAGGCGCTCCGTACAAGGCACTCGCAGCGGTCCACGAGATGCACTTCTATTCAAAGCTTATATGGCAGGTCGCAAAGGAAGAATCGCTCCTTGCCGTTACCGGACAACATGCGATGGTAATACCGGAAAAACTATGGTATTTTCCGCACAGGCGGGAAATTGATGCGGGCGTTGCCGTGCCGGACGTATTTTTCGTTTATAGCGAAACGACAAAAGAAATGCTGAAAAAAAATTACCCTGACAGCACGGAATTCCCGTTGTGCTACAGCCCGCGTTTCAAACAATGGAAAGATATCGCAAAAATTCCCCAACCGCCAAAAGATATGAAGGGAAGGGAATACGTATTATTTGTCGGAGGACTGACTCCTTATGATACAGCAATTCTCGTTGAGGCTATTGATAATTTGCTCAAAATTGGGCAAGAAACGGCTAACATCAAAATAAAAATGAGGCCGCACCCTCACGCCAGAGTCAGGATGCGTGATAAAATATGGATATCAAAAGCCTCGCGCCTCAGGAGCATTGAGCTCTCAAACGGTTCTCTCGCAGACGATTTGGAGAAATCTCTTGTGGTGGTCGGCGCGTATACAATGGTATTGCGTCAGGCCGCCTTGCTGGGTTTACCGGTTCTTAGCGTGCAAAGCGATAAATATATGCACCCCTCCGTGCTTCCCGAAGGTGAAAAATGGAATGTACAGATAGGGGATTTTTGTTGGGACAGGCTAACAAGGCAGATAGATGCTATACCGGATGAGGCGATGAAGGAAAACCTGATGAAGGACCTGGGAGCGGGTAATGCAGAGTTTTCCACGAAGTTGATTTATGAAAAGTGCGACATAAGAGAAAAGAGAAGCTAGCATGAAAAGAAAGCTTTTAGTTACCGGCGCAGGGGGTATGGTGGGACATTATGCAAGAGGCGTGTTTTCAGACTTTGATTTAATTCTCTCTGATGCAAGCGGCAGCTATGAAAAATTAGATGTTACCGATGAAAAAGCAACGCGCAGATTTATCGCGAAAGTAAAACCGCATTTGGTATTGCATTTAGCCGCTCTTACAGATGTAGACAAGTGCCAGCTTGACAGCAAATCGGCTTACGGGTGCAATAGGGACGGTACGGCAACTGTTGCGTCTGCCTGCAAGGATGCGGGAGCAATTATGGTATACATAAGTTCCGGTTCTGTTTTTTCCGGTAAACTTTGCAGGCCGGCCAGGGAAAGCGACCCGCCGGACCCCGTTAATACCTATGGGAAATCCAAGCTAGCTGGTGAAGAGGAAGTCAGGCGCATACTCCCGCGCCATTACATTATAAGAGCCGGGTGGATGATGGGTGGCGGACCCGAGAAGGATAAGAAGTTTATCGGCAAAATCATGAAAAAAATTACCGAAGACGCAAGCATAAAGGTTATAAACGACAAGTTCGGGAGCCCTACATACGCCAAAGATCTTCTCGGCGGGATTAAAAAGCTGTTGCCGCACGAGCAATATGGTATTTATCACATGGTAAACGAGTCTGCGGGTGGATGTTCGCGGTATGATATGACATTGGCCATAAAAGGAATCCTGAAAAACAACGATATAACAATAACGCCGGTTTCTTCCGACGAGTTTAACCTGTCGGCTCCGCGCGCGTATTCCGAAGCGCTGGATAATTTCAGGCTAAAGGAGATGAAGCTCGACTTAATGAGGGGCTGGAAGGAAGCGCTGGCCGCATATATGGCGGAAGACTGGAGCGTATAAGTCATGGGTAACCAGCGGTAGTTTTTGACGG